>NZ_JBEZYG010000007.1:271560-383018 GCF_040638385.1 Streptomyces sp. NPDC026589 | reverse complement strand
GACGGGCCGTCGAGGGCCTGGACCAGTTCGTTGACCGGTACATCCCGCGGCATTCGGCCGCCCGCCGTAACCGGCGGGCACCCCCACATGAATGCCGGCGGCATGGGATCAGCCGCGGACGATGTTCTCCGCCTGGGGGCCCTTCTGACCCTGGGTGACGTCGAAGGTGACCTTCTCGCCCTCGACGAGTTCGCGGAACCCGTTAGCGGAGATGTTGGAGTAGTGGGCGAAGACGTCGGGGCCGCCGCCGTCCTGCTCGATGAAGCCGAAGCCCTTTTCGCTGTTGAACCACTTCACAGTGCCGCTGGCCATACTGCAATCCTTCACTTCACCCGAGTCCGTCCCGGTGGAGCGGCTCGGCATCCGCGAGCATCCCGGTTTTGAAATGCTTCGATGACCATCCTGCCCCACACGCCCCGCTGACGACCTGGACTCCTGTACCGGAATAGCACTGCGCTCGCGGTGAATCGAGCCGAGGTGGTCAGGTGAGGAGCGCTCGGCGGGCGAGGGCAGATCGTTGTGGTGAGGTTGGCGCTCGCATCAGCGTGTTCTGGCCGGGGCGGCTCTATGTGAGGCTGGGACGGGGGACGCACTGCGCAGGCTGCTCTGCCGCCGCGCGGAGGCGAACGGCTTTGCGTATCGACCGGCCGCCTCGACGGCGACGTCTTGGAGCACGGAGACAGCGGCGTGCGTCGAGAAGTGCAGCGCCCACTCGGGGGCGTCGGTGCTGCCCTCGCCCCAGAACGTCCAGACGGGCAGGTCGGACTGCCGGAAGTTTGCTGCGAAGGCATCGAACTGGACACCTGCGGAGTGATCACCTGGTGCCTGCCATCGGATGAAGCGGCCGTCGACGCTGTGGTCCCAGTCGGCGTCGAACAACGGGCGGGTGGCCTCCCAGACGTTGGCCTCCGAGACCACGGTGCCGGCGGCGATCTCGACGGTATCCGCGGAGTCGAGGCTTTCGAGCAGCGCCCGCACGATGGCCACGGGGACCGTGGCGGTCGCGGTGGCGTGCCACAGGCGCTCGCCGACCGGGCTCTCGTACGCCGCGATCTTCCACTGGGCGTCGTCACGGTTGGCTTCGTGAACGAACTCGGCCCGCAGGACGAGGGATTCGTGGACTGCGTGGGTGGTCTCGTCCGACCAGGTCCGCCACTTTTCCCACTCCCCGTGCGACTCGAGAAAGTCGTTCAGGAGTGCTTCGTGGTTGCCAGCTGCGGCAACGTGGGCGTCTACGAGCCGGGTTGTTGCCGGGGCCGTCGGCGTGTCGGCCGTACTCGGTAGCGAGGTGCGAGCCTGTTCAGCTTCGCGCTCCGTGCTGGTGGCCGGCGCCGGGCCGGGGCGTACGGCGTCGCCGTAGAGGCGATCGAACTCGGTGATGGCGTCGACGGGGTTGTCGTACCGCATCGATTCGGTGCGCAGGTGGTTCTCCCCGTGGAGGTGGATGCTCTGGCCTTCGCGGTAGGTGCCGACGGCGACGGTGGTCCAGCCGTCGTGGGCGTAGGCGTGGATGATCAGGTGCCCGTGCCGGATGTCGTCGTAGATCTTCTGGGCGTCGTTGGACACCTCGCGGATCTCCTCGCGCGAGCACCAGGGCATGGGGTAGTTGGCCCAGGTCCATTCGGTGTCGATCTCCTCGCGCAGCTCAGGGGTGATGTCCACGGTGATGTTCTCGGCTCGCAGGGCGCGTGCGGCTTGCTCGGCGTAGTGCGGTTCCTCGCGGTCGATGCGCGCCATGACCATGGTCTGTTCGTCCAGCGGCTCGAAGCCGTGGATGGTGAGGAGGGCGTGGATCGTGCGGGTGGGGCTGCCGGTGATGGTGGCGGTGACGGCGCTGGAGCGGTCCTGGTACAGGCCGAGACGGATGCGAGGGGCGGCTTCGGGGTGCGGCAATCTGGTCTCGTTTCAGGGCTCCGGCCGGCGTGGGCCGGCCGGAGCGGGGGTCATCGGAGTGCTCGTGCTGCGGTGGCCCGGGCCGGCGGACCGGCCCGGGTGACGGCCGGGCTGCGCGGGGCACGGGGAGTCGTCGGTGGTGTGGGGGCGGTGCTGCTCTGCCAGCGGGTGCGCAGGGCGGTGAGGATGGCCAGGGCGCGGCGGCTGCCGGTGATCAGCTGGTGCGTCGTGTTGGCCGGGTCTTCGGCGTAGGTGGCGATCCGTGTGGCGACGTCGCACGCGCGGGCCAGCAGGGCGCGTTGGAGGATGCGTTCCCCCCAGTATTCGGCTGACCCGACGGGCGTGGAGACCAAGGCCATCAGGTCACCGGCGGCGAGGTCGGCGGTGAGGAGTCCGCGGTGCTGGGCTTCCCAGAGCACGGTGACCGGGTCCACGGGCTCGGCGCGGTGGACCAGCGAGGTCAGGCACTGCCACAGCGCTGCGTGGAGGGGCTGCGTGAAATCCTCGGGCTGGAGCCAGCGCATGTCGTTCAGCGCTGCCGGGTGCGCGGTGGCGGTGGCGAGGAGGAGTCGTTCCTCGTCGAGGGCTTCCTCGTTGCTGCGCGCCGTGGGTTGTATCGGCAGGACGGTGCGTGGCAGGGAGCCGGGGTGCGGTGCGAACTGTCCGGCGAGCGTGTCCAGGAACTGTGCGAAGGCGTCGGCCTGGGCCAGGGTGGCGACGGCCCGGTTGGGCAGGGTCGAGTCGGTCGCGGTCTGGTCGAGGCGTTGGGCGTGCATGAGCAGCGTGCGCCGGGCGTGATCGGATTGGATCATCCGGGCGTACGTGGGCGCGTGCTGGGGCCACGGGCAGACCTGGACGAGGGTGTGGAGGTAGGAGGCGGTCAGCCCGGGGGCCTGGGGACGGGCGGCGGCCAGGACGGTGTTGAGCCAGGCAGGGTCGGCACGGTGGTCCTCCGGATCGGGCAGCGGAACCGTGCGCATGGCCTGGAAGAGGGCACCGTGGGCGTGGTTGCTGAACTGCTCCGTTCCCAGGCCGCGGATGTCGGGAAGCCGGTGGGGGTCCAGGAGGAGCGCCCCGAGCAGGGACTGCTCGGCGTAGTGGACGGGCCGCGGAGAGGGCAGGTCGTCCAGGTCGTCCTCGTACGGGTCGGCGGAGTGGGGCATCTAGGCGGCCAGGGTGAAGTCGTCGGGGTTGAGGGTCTTGCCGAGATGCGGGGCCAGCAGATGGGCGGCGAGCCGGGGCGGCACCGCGTTGCCGATCTGGCCGAAGACTTGGCCCTTGTTCCCGGCCCAGGGATAGTCGGCGGGGAAGGTCTGCAGACGGCCGGCCTCCTGGGCAGTGATCCGGATGGACTCCGGCGCCGACTGCTCCTCGCCAGAGGCGCTGGGGGCGGCTTCGGCGATCCAGACGCATTCATTAGCGCGATGGCCGAAGAACAGGGTGCCGGCCGGCTCGTCGGACCGGCGGACCGTCGCGTTGGACTGGTTGTTGCTGCGCAGGGACCATGACCAGCGATGCGCTTCGCCCGTGAAGGTGGGAGCCGGCTCGTCGGCCGGCCGGTTCTCCCTGGCCCCGTGCCGAGCCGACCACCCCGCGCCCTCCCGGCGGGACTGCAGGACGAGGGTGCTCTGGGGCCTCCAGGTTCCGCGGTCGCGCGCGTCACTGAGGGTCTTGCGGGATCCGGACGGGAACGGCTCCGGGCCACCTCCCGGGCCTCCGCCGGCGCACACGGTCGGCACCGGGCGGTCGGTGGCACCCCAGCCGAGGGCATCGGCCATGGACACCCACCGGGCACGGCCCGGCCCGAACAGCGACTCCGGCTCGGCGACCTTCGCGTGCGTGGGCGGCGGGGGCTCGGCGGTACGGGTGCGGGAGGCGAGCAGGATCGCGCGCCGTCGCGTCTGCGGCACTCCGTAGTCCGCCGCGTTCAGGATCCCCGTCCACACCGAGAAGCCCCAGCCACGCAGGACCGCGGCGTACTGACGCCACAAGGGCAGGACGTCGGGCACTTCCTCCATCGCGATCCACTCGGGTTGGCCGTGCTGGTTGAGGGCGTGCAGGTAGCGCATGGGCTCGGCGGCGAGCAACGAGCGTTCGTCCTGGCAGGCGGTGAGGAGCTGCTCGCGGGTATCGCGGCCGACGGCGAGGTCGGCGAGAGCCTGGTGAACCAGCGGCTGGTCGCGAAGCCCGAGACGCTTTCCGGCCATCGACCATGCCTGGCAGGGCGGGCTGGCGATGAGGCCGGTGGTCCTTCCGACGAAGGGCCCCACCGGATACATCGCAACGTCGGTGCGGATAGTCAACTGCCGCGCCGCCGCGCGGGTCTTGCAGGCCCACGCGTCCCATTCCAGGCCGACGTCGCGCACCCCGAGGATGGTCAGAGCGTGGCTCCAGCCGCCGGGCCCGGCGAACAGATCGAGCACGATCACGTGGCCAGCCCGAAGTCGTCCCGGGTCAGCGCGTCCGCGTCGCCGCGGCAGGCCCAGGGCGAGCAGCCGTCTGTGACGCCTTCCTCCAGCGTGGCGGGGTCTTCGTCGTCTCCCAGTTCCTGCTGCATGGCGGCCCATTCGGCGGCGGTGACGTGATCAATGGGAGCGTCGGCCAGGGGTACGCGGGAGCGGTGCAGGAACGCCTCTCCCAGCAGCGGGTTGCCGCCGGCATTGGCACGGGCGTTGCCCTGGCGGATGGCGGCATCGAATTCGACCACGTCCGCCCACTCCTCGGGCGAGGTGTCACGGATGTGGCGCCACTGCGCGTTGCCGTGGAACGGGCAACCCAAGCACGACGACTTCGGGGTGTCGGCGAGGTCGAGGGAGGACAGGTACCGGATGCAGTCGGTGCGCGACCAGCCCAGGTCGATGAGCGGGTGCCGGTTCCGCATGTACTTCACGTCCGCGTCCTTGGCGCGGTGGAACTCGTCGGTGGAGATGCCGACCCACTGCTCGACGAACACCTCCCGTGGAATCCGGGCGGGGTAGGGGTAGCCGAGGAGGGCTCTGACCTGCTTCTTTATCGGTTTGATCTTGTATTCGCCGGTGCACTGCCGTCGGGTCATCCCGGCCTTGCCGTCCTGGTTGAGGATGTAGAGCGGCATGGAGGCGAACAGGTGGTGCGGGTCGAGGGCGTCGTCGCGGATGTTGCCGGTGGACACACGCAGGACGGGAATGCCGGCCGGAGCGGCTATCTCACGCTCCAAGCGGTCCAAGTGGTCATAGACGGCGCGGGGCTCCCATCCGGTGTCGGCGAAGATCGCGTAATCGACCTTGGGAAGGTCGCCTGCGGCGGACAGGGCGAGCAGGGTGCTGGACTGGACTCCGGCGCCGAGGGACAGGGCGCGGAACTGGGGCTGTTCGGTGATGGTGGGTCCTGGAGGGCGTGGGAAGCGGTAGGGGCCTCAGCGCGCCGGCGGTACGGGTACGGCAGGCGGCTGGGAGTGGTCTCGGCGCAGCGCGTGGCACCGTGCGAGGAGGCCGTCGAGCAGGTCGGCGGCCGAGGCAACGAACTGCTGCGGCGTGGGCCGGAGAACTACAGGCGGTGATGTCGGGGCGTCGGCTCTGCGGCACTGGTTCTCGACAGCCCGCGCCAGGGCGGCGGTCAGTTCCGCGCTCGCGTCCTGGGCCGCCTTGGCGGTGCGTGCCGCACGGTCGAGGCGGAGCAGGTGCGCGGACGAGTCGTGCGACGGCTCCCGCTCCAGGTCGAGGAAGAGGTGGAGCGCGCTGGCCGCGAGTGCCTGTGCCTCGGTGACCCGGTCGGTCAGGACCTGGGCGCAGTCGATGGGGGCGTGGCGCAGGCACTGCTGAAGGGCACGTGCGTCGGCCGCGATTCGGTCCACAGCCTCGTGGGGGCTGGAGGACTCAGGCATCGGGTGCCGTGCCGATCCCGGTACGCAGCGCGTGGGCGAATGCGGCCGTCACGGCGGCGGCCGGGGCCGGGTCCGACAGCAGAGCCCGGACGACCGGGGTGCCGATGACGACGGCGTCGACCAGGGGCGCCACGTGGGCCGCGAGGACGGGGCTGGAGATGCCCACCCCGGAGACCACGGGCAGCTGGCTTGCGGCGCGCAGCCGCTGGGCGAAGGCATCGAGGGTCGGCAGGTCGAGGGGGCCGCGGTAGCCGGTGGGGCCGGTACTGGCGGGTGCGTAGAGCGAGCCGGACGCACCGTCGACCGCGGTGCGGAGGTCGGCGTCTGCCGTGGTGCGCGGGACGAGGTGAGGCGCGGACAGACCTGCGGCGCGGGCGGCGCGGTGCCAGCGGAGCGTTTCATCGCGAGGAAGGTCGACCACCATCATCCCCGCAGCGCCCGCCTCGGCGAACAGGCGAGCCAGGTGTTCGGCGCCGTGGCGGAGGACGGGTTCCCAGTAGGTCATCACCACCGTCGGACGCAGCGACGCGGCGTGTGCGACGGCACCGACGGTGCGGTCGATGACCTCCCCCTTGACCAGGGCCCGGTGATAGGCGGACCGAATGAGGCGGCCATCGAGGGCCGGGTTGGCGCAGGGCAGACCGATCTCGAACAGGTCGGCCCCGGCCTGGGCGAGGCGGTCGAGCTGGTGGCACTGGATATCCGGATGATGAACGCCGGCGGGGACGAACACTCCGAGTGCGCACTGGGGTTGGGTGAGGACCGTGTGGAGGCGGGTGGCGGTTGCCAGGGTGTGTCCTTCTCAGTGGAGGCGCTGTCGCAGGTCAGCGGCGATGGCCGGCCGACGGGACGGGCGTAGTTGCGGCAGTGCGCGGTGCGGCGGGATGCGGGACTGGCTGGGGCGGCGCCGCGCGTGCAGTCGGTTCGGCGGTGAAGCAGGGCCAGACGGTGTCGAGGCCGTCGGCGAGGTCGCGCGTACGGTCCGTGGCGTCGCGTAGCCACTCCCATGTGGGGGCGGGGAGTTGACGCCAGTGGGCGTGGTTGCGTGCCCATTCGAGGATCTCGGCGGCGTTGCGGAGCTGCTCGGCGAGCTGCTGCAGAACCTGGCTCTGCCGTTCGGGCCCGTCGGCGGTGTGCGCGGCCTGCAGGAGCGCGTCGGGGGCGGCGGGAAGAGGCTCCTCGTCCGTGGGCAGGCCGTAGAGCTGGGCGTGCAGGGCTTGGGCGTAGACCGTCACGGGGCCGCCGCGGGAGCGGTAGCCGTGCTGGGCCGCGGCTTGGCGCCGGACGGTGAAGTGGACACTGACGTCGCGGGGAGCGGCGCCGGGGATCTGGTCGGCGAGCACTCGGGCGAAGTCGTGCACGGAGGGGGTGTCGGAAGGCGTAGGAACTCCAGAGATGCGGGTTCAGCGCCCGGCTGAGCGACGAGCCGGTTGAGGACCGGGCGGTGCGGTGGCTGGCCTTTGTGCCATCGGGCGTGAAGCGCGCCGAGGGGGATGGGTGTCCACGTGGTGACGGCGCACGGTGATCTCGCCGGAGGACGCCTCGGCGGAAACGATCAGGTCGCCCGGCTGTAGTTGGTGGACCTGTACGGTCAGCAGCGATGTGGCGGTGGCAGAGGCTTCGGGGGTCCAGCCAAGGGAGTGCAGAGCGGATTCGAGGGTGAGTTCGTGGCCGTGCATCCGGCCACGGATGACCTCTTCGGGGATGCCGGACAGGCGACCCCAGTCGGGCAGACTCATCCGCTGGCCCCACGCGCTGTAGGGCTGTCCGGTACCGAGGGTGGACCGGTTCTCGGGTTCCTCGGTGATGGCGATCTGCGGATTCCAGCCCGCCTTGATGCGCTTCCGGATGGTGCTGATGGAGGCGTTCGCTCGCGGGTCCACTCCCCATCGGTAGAGGGGCTTCGTCTCGCCGAAAGCGGTCACGGGCACCATGAAGTGCTCGCCGTCGGGCCCCTTGTCCAGGGCTTCTTCGAAGAAGAGGCCCTGGGTGTGGATGCGGCCGTAGAGCGTGTGGTACTTGATTCCCGACTGCTCGGCCCAGCCGCGGAGCGTCAGCGTCTTCTCGCCGAAGGTGAACTGCAGGGTGGGCAGTTCGTGCTTGGGCCTGATGACGGCTACTTCGGGATCCCAGCCCAGAGCGAGCCGTGTCCGCAGTGCTTCCTTCTTCACCTGGCAGCGGGGATCGATGGCCCATGCGCCGAGTGACTTGGATTCGCCGAACGCGGCGATGGGCCCTCGGGCCTTCTCCCAGTCGTAGCGGCCTATCCGTGTGTCCGGGGTGCGCGCGGCGGCGGCTGCGCCGGCCGCCGTCGTCTCGGGATTCGGGGTGTTCGGGGGGCGGGTCATCGGCTACGGGCCGGTTGCGGAGCGCCGCTCGACTGCAGGGCCGGGCGCGTGGTGGTCGGGGCAGCCGGGCGGGGGTAGGCGAAAGAGGCGGAGAGGTCGCGGCGCCCGGCCGGGCTCAGGTGCACGCGCTCGTCCACGAGCCACAGCTGGCAGTCCTCGCGCGTGATCAGGTCGCGGCTTTCCAGTGCGCGGATGGTGCTGATGCTGAAGTTGTCGTGCTCGCGGCGGTTCCACGGCCGGCCGTTGCTGATGGTGACTTCCCCACGGGCGACCGCAAGCAGTGTGCGGCTCTGGGTCCGCGACAGGGTGGGCGGCTGATGCGCGGGCAGGTAGCCGTAGTGGCGGCGTTCGGCGACGTACTGTTCGGCGGTCACCACGGCGTCGGAGGCGCCGAGAGCGGTGAGCTGCGAAACGAGGGTGAAGCGCCGTCCGATCTCCTGGCGGGCGTCCTGCTCACTCGGGACGGCCAGGAAGCCGTCGCCCAGCTCCATGGGCAGTCCCGCCTGTGCATGGATGAGGACGTCCCCGGCTTCGATCAGGTGGTCGGCCGCGTCATAGGCCAGGTGGGCGAGTTGGCGAATCCGGGCGTAGACGGCGCTGATGACGGGGCTGTGGTACATCGACTCCTTATTGAGTCTGGTGACGATGTCGAGCGCCGAGTTGGCCAGGGCTTGGGCACGCGTCGCCTGCGCATTCAGGATGTCAGCGGGCCGGTTCCCGTTCACCGCGTGTCGCAGATGAAGGTCGTGGAAGCGGGTGAAGTCGGATGCCAGGGCGAGGAGTTGATCGGCCGGATCGACGGAGAGGGTCTTCTCGGACAGGGGTGGCTCCGTAACAGGAGATGGTTAGCGATGGCGGGGGCGGCCGAGCTGGGCGAGGGCGTGAGCGACCTGTGGGTTGATCGCAGCCCCGCGGACCGGGGTGATCAGGCCGCTGTGCTCGTACCGGGTGCTGAGGGGGATGTCGGCGAAGGCGCGCTCCACCGCGTTCGGCGTGGCGAGATGGGCGAAGAAGTTGCCGACGAGGTGGTCGGGGGTGCGCCCCATGAAGGTGGCCAGCGGATCGTTCTCGAAGTAGACGTGCTCGACTTTCCAGGCATCGTCCGCGTCCGGCGTGTGCTCGATTCGGCAGTACCGGTCGGGCGAGACGAAGGAGCTGCTCTCGGCAGACCAGCCGTTGAGGGCGGCGATCTGCCCCAAGGGCTCGCGTGTGACCGGGATCCGCTCGGCGTGGCGGTCATCACCGAGGATCTGGGGCAGGGCCTGGGTGAACGCGGCCACTGCCTCCAGCGGTGCCTGTCGGCTGAACACCGCTTCCCAGTAGGGCTCGTGGTGGACGACCTTGCACCAGCGTCCGAGCGGCTGCAGCGGGACGAAGTCGACCGACACGCTGCCGTCGGGGCTGTCGATGCCGACGTCGCCGTTGCCGGCATCGTGCTCGGCCTTCCAGCCGAAGAGGTGGATAAGGGGGCCGATCACGTCGGCGATCCGGTCCCCGGCACCGGCCATGTACCGCGGGGAGACCATGACCCGTTCGTCGGGCGCGTACGGGCTCATCGGCGAACACCCTGCGCCGCCACAGTGGCCTTCGGGGCGGTGGACGCTGCCGTTGACAGGGCGGCGCGAGGCCGAGGCTCGGCCAAGGCGCGCTGCCCCGCCTCGGTCACGGTGATCTTCTGCCCCTGGAAAAGTGAGGTGCCGGTGTCGGAGCGGACCAGCTTGCGCTTGGCCAGAGCGCGGTAGGTGGCGATGGAGACGCGGGTGCCGTCCTCGGTAGCTACCCGGGTGACGCCCAGCCCCCGCGCCGAACTCTCACACAGCAGTCCGCCGGCGGCCAGCGCGGTGAGAGCGTCGTACTGGGCCGGGCTGAACGCGGCCCCTGCCGTCTGCCGGACGGCCGCCGTCTTGTGATCTTGAGCGGAGGTGAGGTCCTCGGTGATGCCGTGGGCGAGGTAGTGGCAGCCGGTCGCGCACAGGTCGAGCTGGTGGACGGCATCGTTGAGGTGCCCGCTCATCTTCGGAATGGCTTCGGCGTGCCGGTGGGCGCGTGCCGCCTCGTCGTCGGCCGGGTAACCGGCGAACTGCGCTCCTTCGTAGGGGTTGGCGAGAAGGGCATGGGCCAGGTCCGTGCCGGCGAGCGATGACGAGGACACGACCGAGGACAGCAGGTCCAGGCTGGCACGGCTGCCGGCGACGTGGGTGTACGCGCTGTTGTCGAGCGCGGTCAGGCGCACCATGGCGGTGGCAGTGAGGTCCTGAGCCTGCAAGAGGAGGGGGCCGATGCGGCGCAGCGCGTCCGTTCCGGGCGTGTACGAAACGTCGTGCACGCGCAGCTTGAGGGCTTCGAAGTCACGGGCCAACTGGCGGAGTTGGCGGACTTGTTCGTGGAGATCGGTCGGAGGCGTGGGGATGGGGGCTCCTGGGATGGTTCAGCGGCTTCGGGCGGTGGCCTGCGCGGCGGCCGGGAGGGGGCGGGGCGTCGTCCCAGGTGCCGCACTCGGTCTGGCCGGCGGCAGTTCGAGGACAGAGGCGAGGGAAGCGATGCCCGTCTCGGTGAGGCGCACGCGGTCCTGGGGCGGGCCCCCGACGTAGGCGGGGTGCGCCGAGTCCGCGGATCTCTCGACCAGGCCCCTCGTCTCCAGGGAACGCAGGGTGCTCATCAGCACCTTGGGCTCTCTGGAGCGTGTGAATTCGCGCTCCAGAGAGCTGCCGGCCACGACGTGCCCGCGGGCGATCTGGGTCAGGGCTTCGCACTGCACGGCTGTCAGCCGGAGATCGGCGACCGGGGCGGAGGCCCAGCGGCGTCTGCGCATCTCGGTGGCCAGGGTCACCGCGCAGCTGACGGCGGCTTCCGGGGCCAGGGCAGTCAGCTGGCGCGCTGTCCCGGCACGGAGGTCCGCCGAGGCAGTGGCGAGGAAGGCGAGCTGCTGCAGGCGCATGACCGTCTCGGTCAGCTCCACGCTCTCGTAGAGCCGTTCGCCCTGGATCGCCTTGATCGCGGATTGAGTGCTGGCTGCCGTGCGCAGGGCCGAGTCGGCATGGGTGTTCGGCCCGGACGTGGCGGTGGTGCGCAGGACGAGGTCGAGAGCGTCGTTGTGCTGGGTGTACTGGTCGGCCAGGTGGAGCAGCCGCTCGACGGATGTCGGCGGCGGTGGCACCTCGAACAGCAGGGCTTCGGTGGGCGGTGGCGTCATGCGCTAGGACTACGGCGGGTTGCGGGTGTCGAGGGTGCCGTCGGAGTGGTGGAGGGTTTCGGCGCTCGCTGTTCCTCTGCGAGGTGGGCGGGCTCGTAGGAAGCGAGGACGGCAGCAACGTCGGCGAGGTGTCGGGTGCAGGCGAGGGCCTGCTGGTTCGTGGCGGGGTGGGTGAGGGCCCGCAGGGTGACGTCGGGGTCGCTGTTGCCGCATTCGAGGCAGCAGCGATGGTTGGGATTCCAGTCGTCGGGGACGTCGTGGACCTGTGTCATGGGCGGCTTCCAGGTGAGCTGTCGGATGATGCGCGGCGGGGAGCGAGCGAGGCAGTCGCCCTACGCGGCGGGCCCGACGTCGGACTGCTTCGGGGCGGCCTTGGCGATGGCTCGGGCGGTGATGCCCTTAGAGGCGCGGTCGGAGGCGGCGGAGAGTTCGCCGGCCCCGGGTTCGAGATACCAGGGGCGCAGATCGAGCATGGCTGCGCGCATGCCGGTGGCGAACGCGAGTGCGGTGCCCTTGGGCAGCGCGCGGATCGCGTCCGCGGCCAGGATGCGTTCCTGCCGCATGGACACGGAGGTGGACTTGCCGGACTCCGAGGTCGAGGTGGAGGTCGTCTCGACATCGTGGTCGCCGATCAGCCGGGAGAGCTTGTCGGCGAAGTCGGGGTCGTCGATGCCGGAGCCGATCACCTTGATGGTGGAGGCGGACCACAGGGCGTCCATGCCCGCGTCAGACCAGACTTTCTGGCCCTGGCGGTAGCTCTGCAGGATGGTGATGGGGATGATGCCGCGCGAGCCGAGGTGGGAGTACAGGTCCGGAAGGTCCGAGATTTTGCAGACGTTCGCGGCCTCGTCGAGGATCGCGAGCATCGGCGGGTCCAGGCGTCCGCCCGCGCGTTCGGCCTGGGCGGTCGCGGCCCGCATCACGCTGTCCGCGCACGCGGCGATCAGCGCCGAGGCGCCGCCACCGCCGTCCTTCGACAGCAGGTAGAGCGTGTCCGTCGAGGTGACGAACGTGGACGGGGTGAACTCCGGCACGGTCTTCTGCGGGGTAACCCAGTCGGCGATTTCCGTGTTGAGGAGGGCGGCGGCATACTGGCGGGCCGTCTCATAGATGCCATCGCGTGTCTCGGGCGGCCCCTCCACCGTTCCCTTGAGTTGAGCGGCGACTGCGGCGAAACCGTTGTCACGCAGGATGTCGAGCGGGCTTCGGTCGGCGGGGAAGGCGAGCCAGGCCATCACGTCGGTGATCGGCCTCTCGGCCAGCGCGGCGGCCAGGAACAGCTGGCTCAGGATGTTCGACCCGGCCTTGGACCAAAAGTCACCCTGCTGACTCGCGTCCACGGAGGCGGCGAGGAAGTGGCCGGCCAACCTCCCGGCGCCGTCGAGGGTCTTGGCGTCGGCCAGCGGATTCCACCACATTGCCCGTTCGGCGTGGGCGATCTGCTGGGGGTCCATCGACCAGGTCCGGCCGACGGCTGCCCGTGCGTCGATCGTCGCGGTGTAGGCATCCCCGGCGGCTTTGTTGGAGGTGAGGAGCACCGGGCCGGGCGCTGCCAGGATGGACGGGATCGCCAGGCTGGTGGTCTTTCCGGAGCGGGGCGCCATGATCGCGACGGCCACGTCCTCGTATCCCATCCGCACCTCGTACTTGGTGCCCTGGAGGTTGCCGAGCAGGATGCCGGAATCGGCTGCGTCGATGTGCTTGGCGTCCTTCAAACTCGGGCGCAGAGAACGGGCCTTGGCAGTGATGGCCTTGGACATCAGAGGTTCGATGTCCTTGTGTTTGGCCATGCCCACGACGCGCTTCTTGCGTCCGTTTCCGCCGTTCTTGTGCCGCTTGTAGAGCACGGCGGCGGTGACGGCAAGGGCCAGCAGCAGGGTGCCGGGAACGATGCGGGTTCCGATCAGCAGGGGCGTCTCACCGAGGTGGGGCCAGAGCTGTTCGGGATGGAGGAGGGCCTGGACGGGGTGGTAGGGGGCGCCGGGGCCGGCCTCGGTGATCTTGGCGGTGATCGTGCCGCCCACCCAGGCCAGATTGGACAGGGGGACCGCGATGGCAAGGGCGATGCCCAGGACGCGGAAGGCTATGTCGTATCCGTCGGTGGACGCGGAGTTGGGCTGGGGCAAGGGGCTGTTCCAGGGAGCGTGGAAGGGGCGCTGTGATGCTGCTCAGCGGGTGCGGCGCGGCGTGGGGGCCGGCGGCGGAGCGGAAGGCGCCGATGCGGAGTTGCGTTGGGCGAGGGCGGTGGTGCGGTTCCTGAGCGCGAAGGCGACGGAGTCTGTGCTGACCTGCCGGGTGCTGGTAGTGCCGTGCGTGACGGCCAGCGGGGGAACGTGGTGTGGATGCCGGACGAGGGGCGTCGTGTCGGCCAGTGCGCCGAAGAGCGCGGACACCACGTGGGACGGCGTGTTGCCGTCTACGTGCGCGCGCCAGATCGCGTGGCGGTGATGGACGGACGTTTCGACGACCCAGCCGGCACTGCGTCCGCTCTCGTCGACAATCCGATCGACCCGCGCCAGGCCGTTGGGCGAACTCATCCCCTTGGGCGAGGTGAGACCGTCGTGGTGGCGGGGAGCGTGCCAGCCCGCCGCGTGCAGCGGACGGTACGGGTCGACCGACGCCGTCGGCGGTGGGGCGGGAGCGGTGAGCGTGTCGGTGACCGCGGCGATGATCTCGACCGGGGTCTGGGCGTCGAAGGTGATCTCCCAGGCGCGTTGATCACCGTGGTGCGCATGACGCAGGGTCCACCACGGCTCGGCCGGGTTCGGGTCCGGTGCGATGCGCAGCTGGGCGAGCTGGTCGGGGCTGGTGAGGATGACCCGCGGCACCAGCGGATCCCCGGCGGTGCTCCAGCCGCAGGCGCGACGGAGGGGAACAGTGACCCAGGCCGGGTCGCCACTGCCGGCCAGATAGCCGGGCGATATGAGCGTCTGCTCGATGGACTCGGTCACCGTGCTCCCCTCCGCACCCTGGCAGCAACGGCGGGTGCCGGAGTCGCAGCGACCGCCGTGGGCGCGCCGGCCTTTGACTGCCGTTCGGCCAGCGCGTTGACGGCGAAGACGGCTTCGCCGTGGATCGCCCACTGGTCCAGGTAGTGCCACGCTTCCGCATAGCTCTCGGCGAGCGGTTCCTCGTAGGCCGACGTGCCGGGCCGGGCGCTCTCGGGCAGCGCGGCGCGTACGGTCAGCCAGTCGTTGTAAACGGCGTACAGGCGTTCCGTGGCCTCACGCAGCTCCCGTACCCGCCAGGCGTAGCGCCGCGTGCGGTCGGATGCCGGGAGCTGGGCGAGCTGCTGTTCGGCGACATACACCAGTTCGTCGGCGTGGTAGTACACGCGGCCGAAGGCAGCCAGGGTGTCGGCGTCGCGTTGCTGCTGGCGCCGACCGTAGGCGTCCTCGTCGTGGGGCTGGAACGTCTCGGGGTCGCAGTGCCGTGCGGAGTAGTGGTCCCAGGCGGCGAGGATCTGCCGGCTGCGACGCAGGTAGTGGGCGAGCTGGCGCAGGTAGAGCCAGTGCTCCTCGCCCCCGGGTTCAAGTGAGATGGTCAAGAAGGTCCTTCGGGCGAGCGGTTGTGGTTGGGCGCGGTGCGGAGCGGATGGGGCCGCTCCGCACCGCTCAGCGGCTGCGGGCCGCAGCCGTGGTCGTCTCGACACCGGGCGCCGGGGCCGGCCGTGTGGTGAGTGCGGTAGCGCGACGGGCCTTGCGGGCTGCTGTTCGGATGGCCTTGAGCCGCTCGTCGTGTGCGGCGGCGAGCTGATCACCTATGGCACCGCGTTCCACCTGCGTAACCAGGTGGGAGTGGGGGACGTCGTAGCGGCCTCGGAAGACGGGGGCCGGATCGGCGAGGGCGGCGGCGAAGCCGGCGAGGAGGTGGCGAGGGGTGCTGTCGTCGAAGTACGCGTGCCACACCCGGGTATGGCCGCCGAGCCCGTTGGGCAGTGCGACTTCGGCAGTCCAGTCGAAGTGGGAGCCGGCCGGCGTGGCCCGCCGTTCCATGGTGGTGATGCCGTCCGGGTGGCGTGCGTGCTCGTATTCGTGTTCGTCGCGCTCGTAGGTCCAGCCGGCTGCTCGCAACGTCGGCCAGATGTCCGGCTCACCCTGGGGAGCGGGGCGCACGAGCGCGTCGGTGAATCCGGCGATGACCTCGGCCGGCGTGTTGGCGCCGAAGGACGCGTGCCAACCGCCCCACGGCGTCGACGAGATCCGCCACCAGGAGCCGTACGTCTCCGGTATGGGCTCCAGGACGAGGGTGTGCTGGTAGTCGGGGCTGGCCAGGACGACGTGGGGGAAGTCGGGGTCGCCGAAGTTCTTCCACCCGGCGGCCCGCAGGGCCTGAGTGACATGGCGCGGATCTCCGGGGCCGGCGAGGTGGCGGGGCGTGGTGTCGCACCACATACGGGACCAGGGGTCGTCGGCTTGGCTGGCGATGTACGGGCGTGCCGTCACGTGACCGTGGCCGGCCCGGCTGCCTTGGACGCGTAGCCGCGCAGGCG
Organism: Streptomyces sp. NPDC026589; assembly: GCF_040638385.1. Lineage (NCBI taxonomy): Bacteria > Bacillati > Actinomycetota > Actinomycetes > Kitasatosporales > Streptomycetaceae > Streptomyces > Streptomyces sp. NPDC026589. The sequence continues at coordinate 367,230 of NZ_JBEZYG010000007.1, read as the reverse complement.
CTGCACGTCCCAGTGCAGGACGTGCCAGTCGGTCGCCTCCTGGGCGGCCTCCCGAAGTCCGGTGATGATCAGGCGGATCTCGTCGTTCTCGGCGCTGGTCTGCTCGGCTATGAGGCGCGCGGCGCTGCGCAGAACATCGCCGAGCAGGATGGGCACTCCAGTGTCCTCGTCGAGAAGTCCGGCGAGGAGCGGCAGTACGTCCGAAACGGGCGGCTGGGTCCGTAGGTAGTCCTTGGCCTGGGCCAGGGTGGCGGTCGCCTGCGCGACCTGGTCGGTGCTGGGCACAGAAGGGTTGGGCATCAACGTCCTTCGGGGAAAGGGAATGGGGAGGGCGTACGGCACCTGGTCAGCGGTGCTTCCTGTGGCGGGGCAGGCCCCGGGGCGGGGGCGGCGCTGGCGGCGATGGGTCCGGTGAGCCCGGACGTCGAGCCGCTTCGAGGCGCTGCAGATGTCGGCGACGGTGCTGTTCGGGGGTGACGGCGCTTCGGTGGGAGTCGAGGTACCCGAAGGCGAGGGCCGGAATCTGGCCCTCGTCGCGCAGCAGCGTGCCGGGCTCGGTGAGCGCGGTGACGAATCCGGCGAGCGCGGTGGCCGGAGCGGTTTCGTCGATGGAGGCGATCCAGATCCGCCGACGCTCCCCCTCGGGGTGAGGTGCGGAAACCTGGACGGTCCAACGCCACTGAGGCGTTTGCGATATGGAGGGAACCAGGGACAGGAGTGCAGTCTCGTCCGGAGACACGGCCGCCCTCCCTTTCCCGCTCCGGAGCAAGGTCCACCCCCGATGGACCGCGAGGTCCCACAGGCCCACGTCGCGCTCCGGTGCTGGGCTGTCGAGGGCGTCGGTGAACCCTGCGATCATCTCGACGGGCGTATGACCGCCGAACTGGGCGGACCACGCGCGGTTCTCAGCCGGGTGGATACGCCACCAGGCGTGGTGTGGGTCGGGTTGAGGCTTCAGGGTGAGGTGCAGGCGACCGCCGGGGCTCTCCAGCAGGACGTGCGGGAAGCCGGGCACCGCGTGGTTGCTCCAGCCGGACGCGAGCAGGTACTCGGTCACGTGCCGGGGGTCGCCGCCTCCGGCCAGGTGGGGCGGCGAGACCTCTTCCAGCCAGCGGACGGTGTTGACGCGATGCAGGGTCGGGCCGTTGACACGGGAGTAGAAGCGTTCGTGGCTCACCGCTGCCGCCCGGCCTTGGCGGGCGGGCGTGCTCCGGGGCCTTGTGGGCGCGCCTTGTTGGTGGCGAAGGCGTTGCTGGTCCAGGTGGCGGTGCGAGCCGCGGTGATCCTGGCCTGCTGCCAGGCGCCCAGTTGCGAGGGCAGCACGGACACGGAGGTGGTGCGGATCCTCTGGGAGGGCGGGATGTGGCCGAGGGGCCGCATCACCGGCTCCGGATCGGCGAGCGCGGTGCTGAACGCCTGCACGAGGTGCATCGGCGTGGTCGGCGTGAACACGGCCTCCCACACCCGGCCGTGTTCGTTGCGGGCTCCGGCCCACCAGTGCGCCTGTCCGGGGGCCGACTGGTGAAAGCGGACGAACGCGTCGCCGTCGGGGCTGCGCGCGGTGAAGTGCAGTCCTGGCTCGGTATCCCAGCCCTGTTCCTGGAGGGGTCCCCACACGTTGGGGGCGTGCGCGGTTTTCGGCCGGGTGAGCGCGTCGGTGACGCCGGCCACGATCTCGACGGGGACCTGGCGGCCGAGGGTGGCGTGCCATGCCTCCTGCGTCGCGGTCTGCCTCCCGCTGATGGTCCAGCCGCCGGGCTGGATGTACGGGTCGTATCCGATACGCACGGACTTGTCGGGGCTGTCGAAGACGACCGGTCCACCGTTCTTGGACCTGTCCTTCCACCCGGAGGCGCGCAGGAACTCGGTGACGTAGCGCCCGTCGCCGCCGCCGGCGAGGTGGCGGGGCTCGACGAGGTAGTGCTGCTGGGGCTGCTGGCTGGTGGGGCCCCAGCCAGCCCACTGTTGGTTCTTCTTCACCGGCGCCGCCGGATGACCATCGCGGACGCGACCGGTGCAGCGGTCGGTCTGCTGGAGGGGGCGGTGGGCTTGGCCACCTGCTTGATCGTGTCGGTGTGCTCGGCGAGGTCGCGGCCCACGCTGTCGAGTTCGTTGGCGGCGCGGCCGAGGGCCAGCCAGACCTCGGGGGGCAGGATGCCGTGCTCGGAGTGGACCTTCGCGAAACGCGATCCGGTTTCCACGAGTTGGGTGACCTCGCCGAGGATGCCGGTGTCATAGTCGAGGACGCCTGCGAGGATCTGGGCCGCCTCGTGCGGCGGCGCCAGGGCGAGGAGGCGACGGAGGCGGCCGATCTGCCCGGCGACGGCTCCGGCCAGTTGCACGGAAGGGAGGTTCGAGTCGGTCATGGGCCTCCTGAACAAAGCGGTTCGGCGGTGTTAGTCGTGGAGTCGGAGGCGGTTGCTGTCGACGAAGAGGTGGGCGTCGCGGCGGCGGGCTTCGTCGAGTGCCGCCTCGGGGCGTCCGCCGGCCAGCGGGATGGTGCGTTCATTGCTGCCGACGGTCACGGCGCGCAGGTATCGGCGGAACAGGGCTGTGACCAGGCGGGGTTTGCGGCTGGAGCTGATGGGTGGTGGTGCGCGGTCGGGTTCGTCGGTGACGGGGGCTCCTGGTGAGGGTCGCTGCCGGCCCCGGTGGTACGGGGACAGACTGGTCGGGTGACGGACAGGTACGGCGCGGATGCCGGGGCGTGCTTCTGGTGCCGGTCGTCTCACCGGCGGCGGGTGCCTGGCGGACGGTCGGTGGATCGGACGGCGGCCACGGCCGGCGGAGGGGCCGGGGCGCTCTGGTTGCGCATCGCTGTGGCGGCGTCGGTGTAGGCGGCGGAGTCCCAGACGTCATCGGTGATGTGGACCATGTATCCGGCCTTGTGCAGCCAGGGCACCGCATGGGTGGCGAGCTGTTTCTTCGCGGCTTCGTCGAGGTTGCCGGGCGCTTCGTGCCAGATGCGGACGGGCTCGCCGGTGGCCAGGGTCTGGCGTTCGAAGCCGAGGCGGTCGAGCAGGGCCAGGAGCGGTTCGGGCGCGCCGGTGGGGGTGTCGGCGAGGACGGTGTCGGTCAGAGCCTTGCGGTAGATCGTGACGTCGGTGCCTTCGTCGTCAGCACGGTTTCCCACGTGCGGGTGGCTCCTCTGGGTCGGGCTATCGCCGTCGGGCAGACGGCGCGGCCGAGGGGGCTGGAGGCGGGACGGCCTTCTCGGGCGCGGCGGCCGGCGAGGTGTGCCGGGCGGCCTGGTTGCGGACCTGCGTGATCCGCCGGGCGCTGTCGGAAAGGCTGCTGGTCGTCTCCATCAGCTGGTCCACGGGTTCTTCATCGAGGCCGGCTTCGCATCGGCGCTCGCCCCACGTCGCCCACGTGGTGATCAGGGACTGCACCAGCTGCGGGAGCAGCCCCTCCTCCGGGGCGGCGATCTCTGACAGGACGGCGGCGACGTCCTGATCGGTCTCGGCGGCACGGGCGCGCTCAGCGAGTCGGTCGAGATAGCGGCGGGCGGCCTGCCGGTCGCCGTCCGGAACGGTCAGGGTGTTCAAAGAGGGATCGAGATGGACGCTGTACCCGGCCAGGAGCAGGGCGTGGGCCGCGACCGTGGCGCCATGGCGCTGGTGCTCGACCGGCAGGTGGTGGGGGAGACGGTGGTAATCACGGCCGGCGACCGGGGCCGAGCAGAAACCACCGATGGTCTGCAGGATGCCCGCCGCACGAGCGTCGCCGCCGATCGCGACGACCAGCTGGGTGCGCGGGTCGCGGGTGATGGTGACGTAGTCCAGGGCGAAGAAGGTCGGCTCGTCGTCGCGGTGCGTCATCGGCTTCGTTGCGGGGAGGCGACGGTCGGCGGCGGCGCGGCCGGGGCGGTGCCCAGTGCCGGCCGCGCCTGCGGATGACGCAGCTGGACGCCGAGGCCCAGCGTGCTCAGGCGGGCCCCAGCGGCTCGTGCGGAGACGGCCTGTTCGCTGGTGTCGTCACCGGACAACACGTAGACGTCGCGGTCCGGGTCGAAAGTGAAGCCGCTCTCGGTCAGGACCTGGGCGATGTCGCGGCGGTCGGGCTTGTCGACGACGAGCGAGCCGTCGTCCCAGGTCATGACGACGCGCTGTGGACCGGTCTGCCGTAGTGCCAGCTCGTCGGCGTTGCCTCGCGCCTGGGCGAGCGCTACGTAGTACCGGGGCAGCAGATCGAGGGTGACGTCCGCGGCGGCGCTGAACGGGTCGGCGTCGACCGCGATGCCGTCGGGCTCGCGTACGCCGCTGAATGCCTGGTCCGGTACTTCGTCGGGGGCCATGGCGGCGATGAGGTATCCCTCGCCGGGGCCCGGCTGCTCGGCGACGAAGAGGCGGGTGCCGTCATGCCGGGCCAGCACGGCACAGTGGTCCACGTTGCGCTTGGCCAGGGCCTCGGCGACGTCATTCATGTCCCACACGCGGTCGGTGAGGACGTGGTGGACGTTGAGGCCGCCACGGTCCGGGTGGTACGTGCTGGTCCAGTCGCCGGGCAGTTCGCCGGCGAGGACGGCAGCGAACGAGCCGAGGCCGCTGTCGGGGGTGGGGTCGGGCATGGTCTCCTCAGAGAAGGAAGGGGAGCGGGGGTCAGTGCCGGGGGCGTGCGGCGGGGGTGGGTGCGGCAGGCGGTGCGACGGGGCTGGTGGCCAGGCGCGGTGGAGGCGGCGGGCAGGCGCAGACGGCGGATGCTTCGGGTTCGTCCGGTCCGACTTCGGCGGCGCAGGTGCGGCGCTGGGGGTGGTCCTGGTGCCGGTCGGCGAGGTCGTTGCGCATGTGGGTGAGGTCGGACCAGATGACGCTGAGCCGGTGCTCGACGAGGTACTGCAGCCGCTTGGAGGTGTGCGGATCCGGGGCTTGGCCGAGATCGGAATAGAAAGAGGCAGCCGCGGTGAGGACATCGCCGAGGGCGATGAGCACGCCGTCGTGGGAGGCCGTCAGCTCGGTCAGTACGTCGGAGACCTCGTCGCTGGTGGTGGCTTCGCGGATCTGCTCGGCTAGGTGAGCGACCTGGGAGCCGAGCGGCAGGTAGTGCGGCTCGCGCGTCTCGGTGTCGAAGGCTTCGTCGGCCTCGACGTGGTAGCTGACGGCGCGGAGCCGGGCGACGGCTCGGATGGCGAGACGTGTCTCCTCGGCTGCGTCGAGGCCGACGGGCAGGCGGTGATAGGTCTCGTGGAGGCGGACGACGGGGACGAAGCCGGTGCGCTGCAGAATGCTGTGGGCTTCCAGATCGCCGCCGCGGGCGAGGACTTCCCCGGAGTGCTCGTCGCGCCCCAGGTTCAGATGACGATCGGCAAGGGCCAAGAGGCGGTTCTTTCTGGCGGGTCAGTGGGCAAGGCGGGCACCGGGAGGAGCGGGGGCTGCCGGTGCCCGGTATGGCGGAGGTATCGGTCGCGCCGGGGCCGCTGGAGCGGTGGGCAGGGCGGCGGCGGTGGCGTCGAGATCCTGCTGGATGCCGTGCAGGCGGCGTGCGATCAACTCCAGCTGGTGTGCGCCACCGTGGGCGTGAGCGTGTGGGAGACGGTCGAGGCGATGAGCCGCGTGCTCGACGAGACCGCGGACGGTGGACAGCGGCCCGGTGTTCTCGTCGGCGAGTTGCCCCAGCAGCCCGGCGAGTTGCGTGGCAGCATCGCTGATGTTGGCCTGTGAGGTGGCGTACCGGGCGGCGAAGCGGGCGGCCGAATCCGGGGCAGGGCCTCCGCGGGGCGAGATGAGGCCCAGGTCGGCCTCGATGCGTCGGCCCTCGGCGGTCACGAGAGCGAGAAGCCGATGCGGCTGCTCTGCCCAGGTGCCGTCCACCCGGAGGAGGTTGGCGAGCAGATCGAGGCGGCCGGGCTGTGCCTGAATGGCGATCCAGCGGCAGCCCTGATGGTCGCCGGGGCGCTGGATGCCGGCGGCGCGGGCGATCCGGTGGGCGATCTCGGACCACTCCGGTCCGGTGAGGTCGCGGTCGTCGGGGGCCAGGCGCACGTCCGCGTGCCAGATGGCGCGGTGGTCGCCTTTCGGGTCGGCGGGGAAGGGATGCTGCCAGGTGGGGTCGTCCAGATGCTCGGCCCACTCGGTGGCGGTCCAGATCTGCTGTTCGTCGAAGGGGGTGTAGTAGTCCAGTCCCGGCCAGTGGGCGACCACCGTGTGGTCGGTAAGGCCCTCCTGGCTGCTGACGGGGCGGCCGAGGGCCTCGGCGAGCGGCTCGCTGGTGTTGAGGGCGCGCGGGTTGATGCGGATGATCATGGGGTGGGGTCCGGGCCGTTGCGGATGAGGCGGGTCAGGTCGTGTGCGGTGGTGATGAGGAGGCGCTCGCGTACCAGGTCGGCGTGGACTGCCAGTTCGCCGGGCGCTAGCAGCTCCAGAGCGTGGTCGATGGCGGTGAGGGCCTCGGGATAGTGGCCCAGAGTCCGCCGGGCCGAGGCCATGCGGAACAGTGCGATCGGATCGTCGAGTCCGCCCTTGGGGAGCAGTCCCACCAGCATCAGCAGCAGGGGCGCTCGGCCGGGAAGGAACGTGCCCAGCCACACACCGTGCAGCAGGACGTGCAGGGTCTTGGGATGGCCGGGCGCGGCAACGAGGACCCGGTGCATGACGGCGAGGCCGTCGGAGCGTGACTGCCCCAACCGTGAGAAGCCGTACAGGGCTTCGCTGTACGGGTCTTCGTTCAGCACGCTCACCGGCACCTTGTTCATGAGGTCCTCGATGTCGCGGCAGCGGAAGTCGTAGCGCAACGAGCTGAGGTAGAGGTGCCGATACGCCCGCTGGACGACCGGGTCGGGCCCCGCGTCGGTGACGTGTTCGACCGTGAGCAGCGCGAGCGCGCTGTTCCCGGAGGCGCGGGCCCGCCACGCGACATCGGAGCAGACGTCGGCCGACTCCTGCCAGGTCGCATCCAGCTCACAGAGCGCTTCGGCCAGGCGTGCTGGCCATTGCGAGCCGCCGATCGTCTCGATGGCGATCGACGCCGCGCGTGCCAGAGCGGCTGCGCGCTCCGGGCGCGGCAGGGTTTGTGTCACTTCCCGCCCCGGGCGTCGGCGATGTGCACCACCTGGTTGAGGTGGGTGACCGAGTACCAGCCGCAGTCGATGTCCTCGTCGGCACCGGCCAGACGCGGCACCAGGTAAGTGCGCAGTGCCTGCCGGTAGATGAGGCAGTCAGGGCAACGGCTGGAGAGGTGGACGAGGTAGCGCGGGTGCGCGGTGATGTAGGAGCGCTCGCCCCCGGCCGCGTCGAACAGACGCCAGCCGTCCTCGTCGGTCGGTGTGTGCCATGAAGGGGTGACGACCTTGTAAGCGTCGCCCCACAGTTCGCTTCCGGCGACACCCTTGAGGATCGCGACCCGGTCTCCGGGACGGAAGTGGGCGTGGGTGACGTCGCGTTCGGGGGTGACGATGTCACCCGGGGCATGCGGGTGGCGGGAAACGGGCACAGCAGGGTTCCTTCCACGAGGTGCGCGGGGAGGCGGTGGGAGGATTAAGGATCCGGACGATCCCCGGTTTCGGTAACCGGGGATCGTCGGGTATACGACCCCGCGTTCTACCGGAACGGGTTCTCGGTTCCGATGTCGTCGGACGTTGCGGCATCCAGGAGTTCGGGCAGGTCAGAGCCCTCGGCGTCGCGCTGGTCGATCCACCATCCCGCCCGCGTGACGGTGCGGATCTTGTCTTCCAGGACGGCCCAGTCGGTCTCGTTCCAGGTGCCCTCGCTCACCAGCGCACCGTATGCGCTGGTGACGAGCTGGTGGCGGGAGCGCCCGCCCCAGTCGAGGGCCCGCTCGGGTCCTTCGAGCGGCGGCATGTCGAACCGCTCCGCCCACTCCGTGGCAGCCCGCTGCTCCTCAGCGCGCTTGGCGGCGAGCCACGCCTCCTTGGACTCCGTGTCGGAGTCGCGGGCGGCCATCCAGCAGTCGGTGCAGTCGCGGCCTTCGAGCCAGCGTGCGAATCCGGCCCGCCGGTCGGCCGGACGGTCGGACAGGTTGTGCGTCACTTCGTGTCCACAGTTGTGAACGATTTTCCAGCTCGTACGGACAGCCATTTGTGTTTTGATCTCCTTGCTCTGAGGGGTAGTTCAGGGGGAAAGACTTAGATCTGGGCGGTTCACGCGGTCGTCCCGTGCAGGTCAGCGATGCGCGGCGTGGGCTGGAGCGCGGCGGTGCCGTCCACGGAAACGCGGGTTGCTCGGGGTGGCGAGACGGCGGCGGGCGCCGAGCAGTACCACCAGGCAGGCGACGGCTCCGGCGGTCGGTAGCGCGGCGGCGGACGGGCCCGTGGACAGGACGCCCGCGAGGGCGGTGCCCGCGGCCTGCCCGGTGCCGACTGCGGCGATGAGCCAGGCGTACGCCTCGGTGCGGGTGCCGACGGGGGCGAGCGCGTCCACGGTCAGGAACGCGCTGGTGATCAGCGCGGTGAGGAAGAGACCCGGCAACGCCGTGAACGCGGTCGCGGCGAGCGGACCGGGGGCCAAGGCGAGCGGCACCCAGGCGGCGGCGAACAGAAGCGCCGTGGTGACGAGTTGACTGCTCAGACGACCCGGCCAGCGGCGTCGGCCGTACAGGATGCCGCCGACGAGACTGCCGATGGACAGTGCTGCGGGGATCAGCCCGGACAGCAGGGCCACGCCGTGCCGGTCGGCCATCGCCACCGCCCACACGTTCATCGAACCCAAGGCGAAGCCGACACCGCCGACGGCGAGGAACAACAGCCGCAGCCCGCCATGCTGCAGAGGCCCGAGGAACCCTCCAGCATGTGCAGCGGCGGGGCGCCACCTCCTGGACGGCGCGGCACTGAGCACCGTGGTTGCGCCAACCAGTCCCAGCACCGCGGTGACCGTCATGGCCACGCCGGGGCCGTGCGCGGCGGACAGCAGGGCGACCAGCGGCGGTCCGGCAACGTAGATCAGCCCTTGGGCTCCGGTGTCGAGCGCGAGGGCGGCACGCTGCCGCTCGGGGTCCGGCAGCACGGCGCCCCACAATGCGCGCAGGTTCGCTTCCAGCGGGGGCGTGCTCAAACCCGCGAGGACCACGAGGCTGGCCGCGAGTGCCGGCTGGAGGACGGCGTCGGTGTGCGGCAGCAGCAGGAGGCAGACCGAGGTGATCAGGACGGCGGCGGTTGTGACCCGGGTCTGCCCGCGCCGGTCGACCATCCGTCCCAGGGCCGGCTGTCCGATGGCGCTGGCCAGCCCGTACAGCGCGCACAGCAGCCCGCCGGCAGCGAGGGATCCGCCCTGCTCAGCGATCAGGAGGAGGATCGCGACGGGGGCCATGCCGTTGGGCAGTCGCCCGGCTAGGGTGCCCACCAGCAGTCGGGCGACGTGGCGCTCGGCGAGTAGCGGCCGGGATGCTGAGCGGGCCGGCGGGCGGCTGGTACAGGGCTTCAACGCGGGAGCTTTCCGTGATTGGTCCGGTCGGGCGGCGGCAGCGGAGGTCAGTGGGTCCGTCCGGTAGCAGCGACCGCAGTCGGCGGCTTGGGCGGCGTCGCAGTGGCGATGGCTGGGTGGGAGGGCTTCTCGAACGGGACGGCTGAGGCTCGGACCACGTCGACGAGGTTTTCGCCGGACTCGAGCCACAGCGCAATCGCTGCGTCGATGTCGCCCGGCTCCCCTCCTCCTCGGGTGCGGCTGTCGGCCTGAACCGGGGCAAGGAGGCTTTCGAAGCGGACGAGGACGGCGGCATCTGGTGCGGGCAGGGTCTTGTTGCTGGCCCGGCGAGTCGCCTCGATCAGGTAGGGCGCGTGAGAGAGGAAGCGCTCCAGCGCGGCCTCCAGGTCCACGGCGTCCACGGACCCCGGCTCGGCGTCTCGCACCCAGTGCAGGTCCTCCTGCACTTCGTGCAGCCGCGCTAGGACTACCAGTTGCTCGAATTCGGGCAGGAGGCGCGAGCGTACGTCGGCGGCAGCCCCGTGGGCGGTGGTGGCGATGATGGTGCGGGGCGCGCCGGTTCCAACTATGTGGACGTGGTCCGGGGAGGGCAGCAGGGTTCCGACCAAGTAGCTGCCGTCCCAGGGACGTTCGGTCAGGAGGAGTTCGGTGCCGCCGGCGTCGCGTAGAACCGCCGCGCAGGAGGTGCGGTACTTCGACAGGGCGGGGCTGGCCTCCCACACCCAGTCCAGCAGGTGGGCGGGGATGGATCCGTCCGGGTAGTGCTCGATGTCCACGTCCCATGGTCCGGGCAGGCACTCGGCGACGATGTGTGCGATGTCGCCGAGATAGGGACGCTCGCTGGTGACGACCGTGGCCTGGCAGTCGCGGGCCGTCTCGTGGAGCTGGGTGAGCGCCGCACGTGCTTGGGCACGGTCGTCGAGGGACAGCCGATGGGCCTCGCCCTGGTGCCGGGTGAAGCCGGACAGTTCCAGGGCGGTGGTGGCCCACCGGTGTCGCTCGCCGCCGGGGAGCGCGACGATGGTGTTGCCTGCGGCGAGGTGGAGGGTGATTACGGCGGAGGAAGTCAGGACGGCGGGCCTTTGTGTCGGGGGCGTCGGATCAGCGACGCTGACGTCGCGAGGTACCCGGGGGTGCGGACTGCACGGTCATGGCGGCCTTCGTGCGGCGCTGTGCCGCCGGTGTGCTCGCCGAGGGCGCGGCAACGTGCAGATCCTGGTCGAGATCTACCTTGTAGCGGGCGGCCGTGAGCATCTCGGCTGCCCAGGTGGCGTGCTCGTTCTCCCAGGTACGGCCCAGGTCGAAGGGCAACCGGATCCACACGCCCCCCAGCGCGGGGTAGGTGTCGAATCCGGCGCGGGCCAGGACGCTCGCGGCGAAGGCATCGACCCCGCCTTCGACTTCGACTTGGCCACCCCGGCCGCGGGTGATCTGGATCGCTTCGCCGTTCATCGGCTTCGCCCCTTACCGGCGGACTGGGGCCGGCCGTTGACAGGGACGGCGGCGGGGCGCGCCGGAGCTCCGGGGAGCGTGGTGGTCGGGGCGGTGAGCCGCTGCGGTGAGCGGGTGGCTGCGGCGTGCGCGATGCGGTTGCGGCTCTCCACCAGTCCGTTGCGTACAGCGGGCTGCGGTGGACCGGCGCTGCGGCCCGGGTCGAGGGAGTAGTCGGCCTGGACCTCGTAGCCGTGCCGACGAAGGTCGTGCACGGCCTGGCGGGTGCGGCGGATGCCGTCCTTCTCGGGGTGGGTGAGCCGGTACAGACCCGGGGTGTCGGGGACGGGCTCGAACTGTTCACGGACCAGGAACCAGTCGGCGAGGTGCGCGGGGATGTTCGCGGTCGCGGCGGCCACGAAACCGTGGTCGGGATGGGCGCCGAAGCGGAAATGGTCAGACAGAGGCGAATCCTTTCTGTGAGCGTTCAGCGGCGCGTCGGCGCGGAGCACGGGGCGGGCAGCGCTGCGGGGCGGGCGGTCAGGAGTCGCGGGGTGGGCGCGGACAGTGCGACCGGCCCACCCGGTACGGCGGCGCGGACCTGGCGCTCGAACACCTCGCTGTCGGAGAGCCATGTCTCGATCGCGGGCAGGACGGCGAGGCCGAGCCGCCCACGGACCTGACTCCATTCGTGGGCCGGCAGCGTGGCCGGGATCGAGTACAACTCGTCGCGAAGGTTGTTCCATTTGTCCCAGGCGTCCTGGCTCTGGGCGAGCGCCTCGCGCAGACGGTCCAGCGCCGCGGCATCTTCGGGCCAGGCAGTGACGGCTGGACGGCAGCGGGTGAGCAGGAGCGGCGCGTGTTCGAGCACAGCGCGATAGGAGAGCCACGCTCGGTCGGCGAAGTCCCTTTCCATTCCCGCGATCAGACGGGAGTCGCGGAGCGGGACGCCGTCGCTGTACCGGCCGGAGTCCTTGATCGCCTGGAGGGTCTCGTGTTCCTCCCGGATGCGCGCCAGGCCGTTCAGAACGTTGTTCAGGTCCTGGTGGTGCAGGGCGCGCCGGTGAGCGGGCAGGAACGTCTCCGCGATGGCGCGGGCGGCGAGACCAGGATCGGTGGGCAGCACGATGCTGCGCGGCGTGGTCGGGTCATCGTGCGGATCCTCTTGCTCCCGGTCGGTGAGTGCGCCCAGGAGGTAACCGCTGCTGTGGCCGGGGCGCTCGATGAGCAGCAGCTCGGTGCCCGAGCCGTTCTTCAGGACGGACGCGAACGGGATCCGGTGGTCTTCGAGGGCCCGGTACATCTCGCCGGCCTCCCACAGCATCGGCCAGAGGTCTTCCTGCCACAGCGGGTGGGAGTAGATCTCCAGTTCGGCGCTCCACGTGCCGGGCAGCTGTGCGGCGATCTCGGCGCCGATGTCGCCGAGGTAAGGCCGGGTACTGGTGGTGATGGTGGCACCATGTGCGTGGGCATGGTGAACCAGAGCGCTCGCGGTGCGTCGAGCTGCCTGCGGATCGGCCAGCGGTGCGGTGGACGCACCGTTGGGCAGGCGCGCGAAACCGGCTTCTTCCAGCGCCCGTTTGGCCTGCTGGTACTTCTCGCCGTGCGCTATGGCGACCAGGCCCAGGTGGCGGCTGGTGGTGAGGGTGATCTCGGCGGTGGGGTTAGGCATCAAGGTCCTGGTGGATCGAGTCCGCAGGAGCGCGTTCGTCCAGGGGGACGGGGCTCAGCGGGTCTTCGGGGTGCGGTTGGGCTCCGTGCTGCGCGGCGGTCCGCCGTGGGGAGGCTGCGCCGTGGGCCGGCGGGACGGCGGTGGGAGGCGTTCGATGGTCACCAGCGGGATGACGACGCCGGGGAGCGGGAAGGACGTGGAACGCAGAGTAGGCCGGTGATCGAGCGTTTCGGCGGCGACCGCGTGCAGGAGCAAGGGCGGCGTCTTCTCCGTGAACGAGATGTCCCACAGGTGACCGACGTCCTCTGGAGAGGCGGCCAGGTGCCAGGTGACGGATGCGTCCCCGTGGATGGGCGGTGCCGACGAGTCCACAGGGCGGTTGACCACAGCAGCGTGTCCGTCGCGCGAGATGAACCCGGAGAGTCCGAAGTCGTCGAAGTGGGTCCAGGAGTCGGCGTCGACGTAGAGCTCCAGCAGGCCGGGCTCGGCACCGATGCCGTAGACGATGTGATCCGGGTCGGTGGCCAGTTCGCCGGCCAGGGTGCCGAGAAGCGTGGCGACGCACTCGATCGGCACGAGGCCCGACATTTCTGCCCGCCAGCGCTCAGCCGCTTCGTCGTCGGTGCGGGCCGAGATCACCATGTGAGGGCCTCGGCCTACGGCTGTTGGGTCGTGGCGGATCGTGATGCGCCGGCAGGGGCTGGTTACGGTCAACGTCGACTCACCGGTGTCCGCGTTCCACGCGGCTTCCTCGACGAAGATGTCGAGGAGCAGTTGGTGGTCGGTGGGGAGGCTGGCGGCCAGGTAGCGGGGAGAGATGAGGATCTCTTCCCGGGGCCTGTCCTGGTCGGGGTCGTTGGGCATGGTTCTTCCGGTGGGATCGAGGTGCGGGCGGCGGAACGGGGTCCTCAACTACGCAAGGGCGGAGGCGGCATCGCGGCGAGGGCGCGTCGCGGCGTGCAGGCTGGCACCGAAACCATGAGCGAAGACCCTCGCCATTTCTTCCAGTTCCTGGTAGGAGTCCTGCGCCGTCATCTGCGCGGGGTGCTTGCGGTACCGGTAGACCGGAACGGGCAGCATGATCCCCGGAGCGAGGCAGGTGACGGCGAGAGCGCAGTAGTCCTCGCCCTGCACGAGGCCACCCATGGGCGCCGCGCGCACCAGGTCGGTTCGGGCCAGGAGGGTGGTCGGGCCGAGCGGGATGGTGTCGGCCGGCTCCTTCCAGTACCGCCACACGTCTCCTGCCTCATGCCGACCGGGCGGCGTTGGACACCGCCACAGGGTCGTGGAACCGTCTTCGTGCAGGTCCTGGCTGTATCCGGCACACCAGCCCACCCCGGTCTCCTCCAGCGTGCGCAGCCGTAGCGCCAACGCCCAGTCGGTGAACTCGTCGTCATCGTCGGCCCACTGGACGTACTCGGTGCGTACCTCGTTGAGGGCCAAGTTGCGGGCACAGGCCGCGCCGACCGCTCGCGGGAGGGCGAGGGTGCGGATGCGCGGGTCGGCAGCGAGAGCGGCCGGCAGTCGGGCGGGGTCGGCGCCGTCGAGGACGACACACGCCTCCCAGGGGACACTTTGGCGGCACAGGCTGGCATGCATGTCGGCGAGGAAGGCCAACCGCTCGGGGCGCAGCTGGGTGGCGATGATCACAGTGATCTTCGGGTGAGAGTGCGGGGACAGAGGGCTTCTCCGGGTGGGCGTCGATGAGGAGGGCGCGGGCCTCCGGGCTACCGGCGGGCGGACTTGCGGGGCGTCGGGGCCGATGCGGGAGCGGTGGCGGACAGGCGCGGGGCGGCTCGCGGCGGCACGACCGGAGCCGGGGCCTCCGGGTTCCACGCGCCGGGGTCGGTGCGGATACGGCTGCGCGGGTCGGTGTCCCACGCGACGACGGGTCCGCGGTCGTACGCCAGTAGGCCGATCACTTCGATGCCGCTCTCGTGCAGGACGTAGGCCCACTCCAGGCCGTCGGTGCCGTCCTGGGTGATCAGTTCACGCTCGGCGGGTGTGCCGTCGGTGTTGCACACGTTGGTGAGCTGACGGCTGGGGAACTCTTCGCCTCCGGTCAGCGTGCGGCGCAGCGCGTCGGGTGCGCCGTCGAGGAGATCGGTGCCCAGCTGCTCCCAGCCGATGTGGACCTCGTCGATCAGGTGCTGGGCCATCGCCTCCAGGTCACCGGCGAACCGGTTCTGGTGTGCGGAGAGCAGCAGCGGGAGTTTGCTGTCGGGGTAGCCGTCGAAGTGGACATACATGCCGGCGTAGCCGGTGGAGGTGGGGCGGGCGATGACCGCGCGGGTGGACAGATCGGTCTCCTGGGGGTGGGGCTGGTCAGCGTGAGCGGGGGTGCGCCGCCGGGGCGGGGATCGGCTGGGCCGGGGCGGCGGCGGTACGGGCGGTGGCGGGAGGCGGCGTGGTGGCGGGAATCGGCCGGTCGGGCCGCCACAGGAGGGCGGTGTCACGGAACCGCACGCGCGGGTCGGTGCTCCACGCAACGACTGGGCCGCGTCCCGCGCCGGGCTCGCCGAGCACCTCAATGCCGTGCGGGTGGAGGACATAACCCCAGTTCAGTCGCGATGCCGTCCGCTCGGTGTAGATCAGCGGCGGTTCGTTCGCGCGCGCCGGGTATCGCTTACCGGGTTCGTCGTGCCCGCCGACGAGGTGCTGCCGCAGGGCCTCGGGTGCTCCGTCGAGGAGTTCGGTGCCGAGGTAGGACCATCCTTGCGGCGCGTCGTCGATGAGGTACGCGGCCAGGGCGTCGGTGTCACCAGCGAACCGGTTCTGGTGTGCGGAGAGCAGCAGCGGCAGCTGATGACTGGGGTAGCCGTCCCAGTGGACGTACGTTCCGGCGTAGCCGGTGGTGCCGGTGGGGCGGGCGATGACAGAACGAGTGGACAGAGGATCTTCCTGTCGTGGGCGGGGTGGGTCAGCGGGAGGTGCGGCGCGTGGGCGCTGTCGGCGTGGCAGGTGCCGCCGCCACGGACGGCCCGGGTCGCGTGGGTGCTGACCGGTTCGGGCGCCGGTAGATGCTGGCCAGGTGGTCCTCGCTCAGGTAGGCGAGCTGATCACCGAGTGCGGACAGCTCCTCGGCGTGCTGGCGGTAGCGGGCGGCGAAGCCCGGTTCCTGGTTGCGCTCGCACCACTCGGCCGCGGCCTCCAAGAACAGGTGCAGCTCGCCGAGACCGCTGTGCCCGTCGCCGAGGACGGCCTGCGCGACGGTGTTCAACTCGGCGGCCGAGCGCGCACGGTAGACCTGCTGGGCCCAGTTGCTGATGCTGTGACCGGCATCCCCGGTGGGGAGCGAGGCGCTGAACTCCCGTGCGTCGTAGGCGGCCCAACGGTGCAGGTCGTCAACGGTGGGCCGGTTCTCCGAATGGGCGGTGACCTGCTCGGTGGTGCGGCCGACGTTGTCGTACAGCTCGAAATCAGGGTTAGTCAGGGACAAGGGACTCTCCCGGTCGGCTAGGCGTGGTCCGTGCGAGCGGAGCCGACGGGCGGGCCCGAGGCGTCGGCGAGTGCGGGTACCGGCTTCGGTGCGCCGGGCGTGCTGGGGTTCTTCTGCACGGACGGTGTGTCGTCGCTGTGGCAGGCGGTTGCGGCGCAGGCGAGCAGCGCGGCGCAGGTGAGGAGCGGCAGGGCGCGGAAGGCGTTGCGGATGGGGGTGCTCCAGGGGTGCGGTCGGAGTGGATCAGCGGGTGCGGGACGGGGCAGCGCTGGGCGGAGTGACGGGGGTGGTGGCGTTCACGCGGGTGCTGCGGAACGGGGCCGGTGGAGCGGCGAGCCGGTCGGCCGCCTGACGGAGTCGGGCCCCCGACGCGTGGAGTCGACCGCGGGCACCGTCGACCCGGGCGCGCAGCAGAGCCCGCGTGGCCTCGATGTCCTGGTTGCGCTGCGTCGAGCGTGGTGAGGCGGCGAGCTGGTGCAGTGCGCCGGCGTGGGCGACGGCTACACCGAGGTCGGCGAGGGCGTGCCCCAGAGCGCCGACCGTGTGCGTGAGCTGGGTGACCGTGCGCCGGATGATGTCCGCCTCGCGGTCTCGACCGCGTCGTTCGGTGCGCGCGGCGAAGGCCGCCGCGGCGGTGAAGTGGCTGATCAGTCCGGCGACGTCGCGAGAGCTGTCGGCCAGGTCATCGAGGGCGTTGACGCCGGAGTGCACCGAGTCGGTGAGCGGCAGCTCGTCGGCCACGCTGTGGATGCGCTCGGCTAGCGAGTGCAGCTGGCCTACCTGGTCGTATGGGAAGGGCAGATGGACTCCTCATCGCGTGCGGCGGGTGACGGTGCGGTCAGCGGGTTCGGGCGCGTGTACGTCCGGCTGGCGGTACGGCAGGAGCGTGTGGTCCCGGGTGCGGTGGTGTGGGGCGGCGGGGGGCTTCGCGCGGGCGGGCAGCGCTCGGCACGGCGTCGGGTCTGCCGAAGAGGGGTGCGCCGCCGAGGAGGGAGGGGTTGCCGTCGAGTTCGTCGAGCCATCTGAGGAGCTTGGGAAGATTCTTGTCGGGCCCGTAGGCCAGGTACGTGCCGTCGGCGCTGTCACAGCCGAACCACTCGGCAATTCCCAGGCGAGAGCGGGAGTTGACGCGGCCCATGTGGGCGCCCTTGCTGCGGGCCTTGGCCTCGCGTGCCAGCCGTTCGGCTACCGGGCCGAGTTTCCATTCGGTCGATCCGGCCAGGAAGATCACATCGAAGCTGTCCCAGGGCAGCAGTCCGGGTTGGTCGCAGCCGTCCTGGGCCGCGAAGGCCGCGGGGACGCCGAGCTGCCGGATGCGGGCCAGCCACGGCAATGACTCGGTGAGGGTGCCGGCAGCGTCGAACGGCTGGTCCGGGGCGAGCGCCCACAGGCAGCGATCCGGCCCGTATCTTTCGACGGTGCGTGACAGCCAGGCGAACCATGATTCGGCACCGGGCCAGTAGCGGCCTTTGCCGTCGCTGCCGAACTTGGAGTTGTCGCAGGCGTACAGGGCGCCTTCGGGGATGCGGCTGCCTTGCGCTGGGGTGGTCATACAGCCGATGCGTCCGGCGCTCATCGCGGCCCGTATGTCAGGTCCCGAGGGAGTGCCGAGGTAGTGCAGTGTGCACCTCCCCGGCGGTGACGCCGGCCGTCGTCCGGGCGACGGCGCGGTCAGCGGTGATGGCTGGGAGCGGCCGTGGGCCGCGAGGGCGGCAGCACGGTGGTCGTGGTCGGTGCGGCGTGGCGCAGGTTCACCCCGATCCCCTGCTCGGCGAGTCGGCGGGCGACCGCCTGAATCCGCAGGGCACGGCCGTCCTCGCCGTACGCATCGGGCAGCAGGAAGGCGCTTTGGTGCGGGTGGTACTGGAATCCGTGCGCGTACAGCGTCATCCGCGCCTGCTCGGGCACGCTTCCGTACGGTGCCCCCAGTGCCCCGTCGTCGTACCAGGTCAGCGTTACCACCTGGGCAACCTGTGGCGGAGCCTGCCGATGCGGGGGCTCGGGTTGCTCGGCGGCGTTGCGGCGCACTGCCTCGCGGGCCTGCCTATAACGGGGCAGGACCCTCCGGGCGATGAGGGCTGCGGCGCGTGCGGCGTCGTTGGGGACGACGATGCCGTGCGGCTCGTCGACCCCGTCGAAGTGATGAGGCTTGGTGACGGCGTCGTCGGGCGCCAGCGGAGCGACGACGAACTGGTGCGGGTAGCGCGGCCGGTCGGCGAGATAGAGGTGCTGTTGGTCCGGGCCGTGCAGTACGGCGTCGTGTCCGAGCACGAATTCGGTGGCGATGTAGCTGACGTGGCCTGTGTCCCAGATCTGTTCGGCCACGGGGAACTGGTCGGGGTAGGCGAGGTGACGGTGATATTCACTGGTCCATGCGCCGGGCAGGCGGTCGGCCAGATCGGCGGCGAAGACGTCCAGGTTGATGCGTGCTGACGGCATGGGCTCCTTACGGAGTGGTGAGGCGGGTCTATCTACCGCGGACCACGCGGGCAGGCTGCGCGATCGTGGGCGCCGGAGCGGGCACGGCTCTTGGGCGGCGGGTCCGGGAGGCGGCGTCCTCGGAGGCTGTCACCTGCCGGTAGGCATCTATGGCTTCCTTGAGCCGGTCGACCGCATCGTCCCGGCGGGCGGCGAGGATGTCGATCTGTGTGCCCCTGTTCTGCAGGACGCCCAGGGAGTTGATCGACGTGTTCCCGGCAGCGGCGCGCGTGAGAACGGATACCGCGTGCTGGGCGGCGCCGGTGAACTGCTCGTGTACGTGGTCCAAGTGGCGTGCGGCCGTGTAGACGAGATCGGCCAGGACGAGATCGGGGCCTTCGGCGTGCAGGCGGCCGAGGGCTCGGGGCCAGGCGCCGAGAGCGTCGTGCACCATCTGGGAGCCGGGGCCGGCTGAAGGCGGAGGGTTCGGGTTGACCATGGGATGATCCGGGGATTGGGGACGGCGGACACGTCTCGACTGGCGATCAATGCATTCGGGCATCCGTATCGAAAAGGGTCATTTCGTGCGGATGGAGTAGATGTTGGACGATGAATGATCGTCCGGCGACCTTCCAGAGTCCTCGGCCGCGGTTCAGGTGGGAGATCGCGTCCGCTTCCACGGACGTGAGCCCCAACAGTGCGGCGGCTGCCTGGAGTTGGTCGGTCTCCTGGCGGTAGATGATGCGGGTGGAGCAGTCGGCGAGAAGTCCTTCGGCGAGCGCCCGTCCGCGGGATCCGGCGTCACCGGCGGTGAGCAGGTCGGATAGCCGGTGGATGACCATGAGGTTGGCGATGCCGAGGCCGCGGCTCAGCTTCCACTGGGACTGCATCCTCGCGAGTAGGCCGGGGTGGCGCATCAGGCGCCATGCCTCGTCGTAGACGATCCAGCGCCTGCCTCCGTGCGGGTCGGACAGCGCGGATTCCATCCACGCGGAGGCGCACGTCATGGCGAGGACGAGGGCGGTGTCGTCGCCGGAGCCGCCGAGGCGGGACAGGTCGATGGTCAGCATGGGCGAGTTGGGATCGAAGGCCACGGTGCTGGGGGCGTCGAACATCCCCGCCAAGTCCCCGTGGACCAGCCTGCGCATGGCGTGGGCCAGGTCGCGGGAGGCGTCGCCGAGGCGGCCGGACATGACGCCGCCCGCCGTGTCGAGTTCGTCGGGGTTGTTGAGGGTCGCGGCGATGTCGCCGAGCAGCGGGGTGCGTCCGCTTGCGGCGGCGCGGGTGACGACGGCGTCGAGGGCGACGTCGAGGCCGGTGTGCTCCATCGGCAGCAAGTCCCGCCCGAGCACGGTGCGAGCCAGTGAACCGAGCAGCAGCAGACGGCGTTTGCGGATTTCGCTCGCCCAGTCGGTCTCGGAGACGCTGTTGGGCCGTGGCGCCGCGTCCAACGGGTTTAGCTTGCCGGGCAGTCCCGGCCCGAGGGCGATCGAGGTGCCGCCCAAAGCCTGGGCTACGGGAGTCCACTCGCCTTTGGGATCGCACGGGACGTAGACGCGGTATCCGAAGGCGATCGAGCGCAACGCGAAGGACTTTGCGAGTGCCGACTTGCCCTGTCCGATCACTCCGGCCAGCAGGACGTTGGGGTTGGTGAAGCCTTCGATCTTGCCGTACAGCGCGAAAGGATCGAAACAGAAAGAGGCTTCGGCGTGGACGTCGCGCCCGATGTAGATGCCCTCGGCACCCAGGCCGCCCTCGGCAAGGAAGGGGTACGCCCCGCTCGCGGTAGCGGTGGTCATGCGGTGGGCGGGCAGCTTGATCTTGTTGTTGCGGGAGGATGCCGGGCCGGGGCGACCTGCGGGCGGGAAGAGCGGCGACGGCATCTGCTGCTCCTCCGCCCCGACTCCGGTGGTGTGGGCGGCTGCCTCGGCTCGGGCCTTTGCCGCGGCCTCGGCGAGCTGCCGGCTGGCGGCTTTTCGGGCGGCGCGGTCGGTGCCGTGCGGGGTGAACAGGGGGCTGGCGCTGGCGCGGCGGGCTCGGCGCGCGGGCCGGTGACTCATGGCAGGCCGGCTTTCACAAGGTGGCGGTCCGGAGCGGTACGGGGATCAGACGCGGGGGGAGGCGCTGAAAAGGAGCGGCTTGCGGTAGCCGGTGCCGTCGCCCGACCAGTCCAGCTCGATGTAGCCGTCGGCGAGGTACTGGTACCGGCCGCTGGGCTTGGTCTTGAGCGTTCCGGTCTCGTACGAGCCGTTGCCGTGGCCGCTGCTGTGTTCGAGCGCGCGTTCCAGGCCGGTGTAGTTGGCGTACTTCACGACCGGGTCCGTGCCGGCGGTGGACTTCTTGGTCTGCAGGTGGAACCTGGCCTTGTTGAAGGTGAAGCTGCTGCGCTGCTTGGCCGCGTAGGGGCCATCCCAGTAGACCTTGGCCGTGGTGTAGATGTAGCCGCCGCTCCGCTTGGCGCAGAGCCGTACGTCGAAGTCCCAGTTGTCGGAGTCGGGGCCGGTGTACGACGGGTCGTCGACGGTGTAGCTGCTGGTCTTGCAGTGGTAGCTGGCGGCGGACGCAGGCGTGGCGGTGGCCAGGGCGGCGGTGCCGGCGAGCGTGGTGACGACGAGGGCGGTGGAGGTGGAGCGCTTGAGCTTGCGCATGAAGGGCCTTTCGGTGGTGCGGGTTACTGGGCGCAGGTGGTGGTGTGGCCGGGCGCCGGGGTGTTGAGATCGGCCGGAGTCGTCCTGCGGCGGACGACGTGGCCGGCGGCGAGGTGGCGCTGGCAGATGGTCAGGACGGGCGGCCCCTCGGGGAGCCGCTCGGGATGGCACTCGGTCTCCGTCGAGGCCGTGTCCGCCACGGGCAGGAGGTGGAAGGCGTCGTGCACGGCTGCGGTGGCCTGCCACAGCCGGGTGTGCGCGGTGGCCAGATGTCGGCCGGCGCCGGGATGCGGCGGCCGGGCGGTTTCGGCGAGCTGGTCGAGCAGCTGGTGCAGCGAGGTCAGATGGGCGTGCAGCACGTCGAGGTGCACGCGGTCCGCGGGCGAGGCGGGGCGTTCGGGCCGTGGGGCGTGGGCGCGTGTGTGGTGGCGGATTCCGGCGCTGGCGGCCCGCAGATACGGGTACGCGTCGCCGACGGGGATGGCGGAGGTCAAAGGGGAAGAGTTCCTTCATGCCGCGGTGGCGGGACGTCGGCTGGTGCCGGGGCTGGGTTACAGGGCCGTGCGGGCGAGCGGAAGTGCGCCGAGCGTGAAGGCATCGGGCTGCTGGAAGATCAAGCGCCGCAGGTCGACCTGGGCGGTGACGGCGGCGGTCTCGATCTGCGCACAGGCGGCGTCCAGCAGGGCGTCGGTCTCGGCGGAGACGGTGAGCAGTCCGGTCAGGGCCACATCGGCATGGCCGGCGATCAGCTGGCGCTCGCGGGTCTTGACGTCCGCGTACTCCACGCTGTCGGCCTCGGAGTCGACCTGCCCGCGGCGCGAGCGCTCGTTCGCGTCGGCGATGATGGCGGCCTTCTTGCGCTGGACGTCGCGCATCGCGGACTCGATCCCTTGGGGCACGTATATAAGGGAGAGGGCGCGCCGGACTCCGGCGGTGAACATCAGGCCGTGCAGGAACCCTGCGGACGTCTCGGTGCGGGGCCAGTCATCGACCCAGTAGGTGGCGTGCCGCGCGGAGTCGGTGGCGAGCCGGTCGTACTCCTCGACCTGGACCACGGGCCCGGCGGCGGCCGGGTCGGCTTCAGCCCGTCCGGACTCCGACCACTGCTGCAGCGCGGACAGGGCCTTGGGGTCGTAGCTGGTGCGGATGACGGCGGCGATCTCGCGGGCGGAGAGCCAGCCGGTCACCGTCAGTCCGACGCTGCGTGCGGCCTGCGCGATGGAGCTGGTGGTCTGTTCCAGCACGGTGAAAGCGCCGGGTAGCCCGCCGCCGGCCTGGCTGATGAGCCGTTTGGCGGCCTTGAGGTCGAGGGAGATCGCCAGGTATGCCTCGTGCGGGGCGGCGGCAGGCCCGGCGGAGGCGACCAGTTCGCTGTAGACCTGCCCGGCGACCGGCGTTTCGGGGTGGCCCTGCTGGTTCCAGTGGCGGGAGAGGGTGTCGCCGCTGTCGGGTACGGTGCGCTCCAGGACCTGCACGGTGGCGACGTGTCCGGTACGGGCGATGCCCGCGAGTGCTCGCCCCCACCCGGCGACGTTGTGGTTCTGCGTCGCCGGATCCAGGAGCGCGAAGGCCCTGCTGGAGACCCGGGCGACGGCCGTCAGGGTCTGGTGGTGTGGGTCGTGGACGGCGGAGGCCCCGTTGGCGGAGTCGCCCGGGGTGACCACCCGCAGCGAGGCGGCGGTGCCGGGCAGATGCAGGACGCCGTCCTGGCGGGGCCGGGTGACGGGCCGGGCGAGCCACAGGGTCTGGCCGGTGCGGCGCCGATGGGCGAAGCGCAGAACGATCGGCGCCCAGTCGATCAGCGAGCGGCCGTGCCGACGGATGGCGACCAAGGCGGCGACCACGGCCCACAGCGGTGTCAGGGCGATGGCGCCGAGCAGTCCCGTGGAGACCACGGCGGCCATCAGTAGCGCCAACGCGCAGGACACCAGGACGAGCTGGGGAAGGGACAGGCCGAGCAGGATGCCGCGCTTCGACCGGTGGGGGAATTTGACGGTGAGCGGTGTGACGGTGAGATCAGACAAGGGCCGTTCCGATGGTGCGCGGGGGGGTGGCCGGGGCGGCACGCGGCGAGGGGTGCGCTGCGCGCGCCGCCCCGGAGTCGGGCAGTGGCTACAGGCCGGCGGGCGGGGGCGGTGGTGCGCCGGTCCCGCTGGAGGTACTGCCTGAGTCCGGTGCCGGTGGAGCGCCCTGGGGCGAGGGCGAGGACGCTCCGGCGCTGGGCTGGGACATGAAGCCACTGCCTCCCCCGGAGGGCGAGCCGGAACCGCCGCCCCCTGCGGGGGCGCCGCCTACCTGACCGCTGGTGTCGTCGCTGGGACTGGTCGGGGGCGGCTGGACGGCCTTCTCCAGGCCGTTCTTGATCCCCTCGGCTCCGGAAGAACCCTGCGAACCCTGGCCTTCCTTGCCACCGGCGCCCCCGGTGGGGTTGGCGGCGATGTCGCCCGGGAACCCGCCGCCGGCATCTGGGCCCTGCGGCGCTCCGCCCGCTCCTGCTCCTGCTGCCGCGCCGCCCGTTCCGGCGGTGGCCGCAGCGGCAGCGGCCTTACGGCCGGCCTTCTCGGCGTGCTGCCTAGCCAGCTGAGCACCGGCACCACCGGCTCGGTGAATCGATTCTCCATCTGTGCCCTCGGCCGCCCAGTGCACGAATTTGAACACGGCGTACGGGCAGAGCAACACCAGAACCATGATCACGATGCCCGCCATGACGTCGGCGAGCGCTCCGAGGCCGTCCTTGGCCTCGGTCCTGCCCATGGCGGCGATACCGAGCACGAAAATGATCGTCATCAACAACTTGCTGACCACGAGGGTGGCTGTGGCTTCGATCCAGCCGCGCCGCCAGCGGCGGGCGGCCTCCCACCCGCCGCCCGCACCGGCGAAGACGGCTAGCGTCACCATGACGAGAATGCCTACTTTTCTGACCATCATGACGCACCAGTAGAGGAAGGCTCCGCCTGCGGCGACGAGTCCGGCGAACGTCGCGACCAGCCAGCCCAGGGTGGACAGGGCGCCGATCTGGGAGACCTTCACGATGCGGCGGACGGCCGTTTCGATGGACAGGTTCGAAGCGGCGAACAGGCCGTCGGACAAGGCGTCGACGACTTCGCTGGCGACCGTCGTCAGGGCGATGGCGCAGAAGGCGAACAAGACGCCCGACATGGTGCCGGTGAATGCCTGGACGAGGGCCTGCCCGTCGCGTTTGACGGCGGCCCGGATGAGTTGCGCGCAGAACGTCCCGACCAGGACAACCAAGCCGATGGGCAGAAGCAGCTCGTAGTTGTCGACGAACCATCCCGCCCGGAGGTCGACCTTGGTCGTGCTGTCGACGGCCTTGGCTGCCAGGTCGGCTGCCGCAGCGGCGAGTTCGCCGGCGCTCTTGGCCATCCAGTCACCGATGGCTTTGCCGGGATCGCTCGCGAAGTCGATGGCCTGGCCGACGGAGCACAGCTTGTCCGCGAGAGGGAAGTCGCAGAAACCCAAGGGAAGTTGGCCTCCTTACTTATTGGCGGGGTGGGTCACTGCGTGACGTTGGGGGCGATGGCGGCCAGGCGGCAGTCGAGGCTGGGTCGGCACTGCACGGCGAGGGTCACGGCGCGCTCCTCGGCTCCGCCGCCGCCCTTCTTCCACTCGATCTGCTGCCGCCCGTTGACGGTGACCACGTAGATGTACGCCTCGGTGATCGCGGAGGGGGCCTCGGCCAGGGCCGTCTTGAAGGCACCGGGGTAGTGGCCTTCGGTGGCCGTGCCGGTGGCGTGCTGGTCCTGGTCGGCCATGCGTGACCACAGCAGCGGGTCGGGCACCTGGCCGGAGACCGACGCCCAGTCGGCGTACTTGGTCTCCTTGGTCATCCACGCGCCCATGCCTGCGAGCTGCTGGTCACGGTCGGTGTCGCGGGTGTCGTACGACCAGAGCATCGCCGCTGCCGCCTTGGCGAAGGCGACCGGTTCGCTGATCTGCGGTGGCTTCGGGACCGAACCCGACCCGCCCGCAGGTTCCGGGGCGGCCTCGGAGGGTGAGGAACTGCTCGACGGGGACGGTGCGCCGGCGCTCTGGTCGCGCTCGCCGCGGCCGGTGAACCAGGCGGTGGTGGCGGCGATGATGAGCAGCGCGGTGATGACCAGGGCGAGGACCGCGACGCGCTTGTTGGCCGACCAGCTCACGCCGTACCCGGACAGGGAGAGGAATCGCTTCTGCATCACTGGATCTGCGACCCCAGGTTGGAGAAGAACGCGACGATTCCGTTGGCGGCGCCGAGGCCGAGCGCGGCGCCCGCGGCTACGACGGCGCCCTTCTTGCCGTTGGCTTCGGCCTGGTGGCCGCCGGTGTGGTGGCCCCAGGCCCATACGCCGAGGGACACGGCCAATGCGCCCACAACGGCGATGATTCCGAACAGATTGATGCTGTTGATGACATTCTTCAACACAGACAGGCCGGGCAGACCGCCGCCCTTGGGGGAGATACCTGGGTCGTAGGCGAGGAAGACGACGGCGCGGTCAGCAAGAGGTATGGGCATGGGTGTGGCAGGGCTCCTTGCGTACGCGGCCGGGCAGGGACCGGCGAGAGAGGTGAGCGAAGGGGGGAGTGGCGCGCGGGGCGCGAGAGGAGGGCCCGGCGGGGTCGCCCGGGGCGTGTCCGGGCGGCGCGCGGCGTCAGAGGACGCGGCGGACGGCGAGGATGTCCCAGTCCGTGAGCGGGGTGATCCGGACCGGCTTGGTGGTGCGCGGTGCCTCGATGACGAGGCCCTCGCCCATGTACATGCCGACGTGCTCAGGCCGTTCGGGGGTGCCGCGGCTGAAGACCAGGTCGCCGGGCTGGAGCTGGGCGGGCGACACGGCCTCGCCCTCGTGGACCTGGGTGTACGTGGTGCGGGTGAGCGTGACGCCGACCTGCGCGTACGCCTGCTGCATCAGCGAGCTGCAGTCGCAGCGCTTCATCGGGTCGGGGCCACGGGAATCGGTGCAGGACCCGCCCCACTGGTAGAGCGTGCCGAGCTGGCGCATCGCCCAGACGATGGCCTTGCGCGCCTCCGGATCGGCGTCCTTGGGGATCGAGAAGCCCTTCGGGACGCTCCCGGCGGGGATGCGGCCGAAGCGGGAGCCGTCCTGGTCCGGCGCGCAGCCGGTCGTGCCGGAGGAGGGCTTCGTGCCCTGGTCCGCTTTCTGCCCGCCGGTTTCGGTGCTGCCCGGGAAGGTCTTGACGATGGCGGACTGCAGGGTGGTGGCCAGGGTCTCCCACTGCGCGTACGCGTCCGGGAAGCCGGACAGCTGGACGGCTTGGGCGGCTTGGGTGACGGTCATCTGCTGCCAGCCGCTCACCTTGAGCAGACCCTTGTAGAACTGCTCGGAGGCGTAGACGGGGTCGCGGATCTGCTGGGCGGTGCCCCAGCCCTGCGAGGGGCGCTGCTGGAAGAGACCGAGGGAATCCCGGTCGCCGTAGCTGAGGTTGCGCAGTCGGCTCTCCTGCATCGCCGTGGCGAGCGCGATGACCTGCCCTTTCGCGGGGACCTTGAGGGAGAGGCCGGTGGCGACGATCGTCTGGGCGTGGGGGACCTGCTCGGAAGGAAGGTCCAGGCCCTCGATGTCCGCGTCCGTGCCGGACGCGCCGTCGAGGATTTTGGTGACCTGTTCGGCGACCTTGTCCGTGTCGAGGTCGGGCAGGCAGATATCGAAGGAGTTGCTTCTCTGCGCGGCGTCGGCGGCGGAGGCCATCACCATGCCCGTGCCGCCGATCAAGATCGGGATGCTGAGGACGACGCCGAGGCCGGCGGCTATGCCCTTCAATCCGGCCTGCCTCCCGGCAGACGGTCACGGGAAGCGGGCAGGGGAGGATGGAGCGATGTCACAAGCGGGTCCTTGGTGAAGCCCGGCGGCGCGTGCGTCGTTGAGGAAAGGGCGCGACGGCCGGGGTGGTGGGTAGATCGTGGCCCGGGTACACGGGGGCGAGTTGCCGCTCGCACCGGCACGGGGCGTCGGGTCAGGTGTGCCAGGACATGGGAAATCTCCGTGAAGGCGGGGACGGGATGTGCCATTGACGGTGTTCGTCGGGCAGTTCCAAAACAGTAAGGGCGGATCCCCGGTTGCCGAAATCGCCTCTGCCCAAGGCTCTGTTTCGGGGGTTTCGGCGTCGATAGCGCTCAACCGGGGATCGTGCCCTACAGTTTTGGCTCCTCCTCTCGCCCCCCGCTGCGCGGACTGCGGATCCTCCCTGCCCGTATTCGGTCCGCTGGGTCACATCCGGGCGAGCCGGAGCGTCTATCCCCCCGCCACCTGAACCGAATTGGGGTTCCTCTTTGCCTTTTTCCCTGCACCAGGGCGACGCCCTCACCGTCCTCAGTACTCTGCCGGACAACTGCGTCGACTCCGTGATCACCGACCCGCCGTACAACAGCGGCGGGCGGACGGCGAAGGAGCGTACCTCCCGGTCCGCGAAGCAGAAGTACACCTCTGCCGATGCCCAGCACGGCCTGCCCGACTTCACCGGCGAGAACATGGATCAGCGCTCGTACACACTGTGGCTGACGCAGATCATGACCGAAGCGCACCGCATGACGAAGACCGGCGGCACTGCGCTCCTCTTCACCGACTGGCGTCAACTCCCCGCCACAACAGATGCATTCCAGGCTGCCGGATGGCTGTGGCTGGGGCTCCTGACATGGCACAAGCCGCAGGCGAGGCCACAGAAGGGCAAGTTCCGTCAGGACTGCGAGTACATCGTCTGGGGCGCCAAGGGCAAGATCGACGCTGCCGCCAACCCGGTCTATCTCCCCGGGCTCTACAGTGCCTCGCAGCCCTCGGGTGCCAAGCGCCAGCACATCACCCAGAAGCCTGTCTCCGTGATGCAGCAGCTGGTACAGATCGCCCCGCCGGGCGGCACGGTGCTGGACTTCTGCGCCGGCTCGGGCTCCACGGGCGTCGCCGCCCTGGTGGAGGGCCGCGACTTCATCGGGGTGGAGAAGACCCAGCACTACGCGTCGATCGCGGCCGACCGGCTCACCGAGGCTCTCCAGCAGAGCCTTAACCAGGAGGACTTGACCCTCACGGTCTAGTGCATCTTCTGCCGGGGCGGCGTGGCTCGGAACGCGCTCTGTATGCGCCGCTCGTGCCGTGCGCAGAGTTATAGCAGCCCAGTCCCGGTTACCGAAACCGGGGATTATCCGGATGGTAGGAGCCGTAACTCACGCCCTATGCCTGCGGCTCAAGGAGGCCCTTTATCGTGCCTGAATCCATAAACCCCCCGGGCGACGGGGAGATGGAACCGGTCCGGCTTCCGGACTCGGACCTGGAAAGCATCGAGGCGAGCGTCCGCAAACTGCTGGATCAGTCTGCGGAGCAGGCCCGCCAGCTCGACAGCCTCGCCTCCATGCCACCGCCTGCGGACTCGCCGTTCGGTGCCTTCGGGATGCCGGGCATGTCAGGGTTCGCGGGCCTGCCGTCTCCGGCCGCCCCACCCGAGCCCCGCCCGATCCTTGAGCTGGAGGGCGAGGAGTACGAGGACGAACTGGACTCCCTGTCCGACTGGGTGGATGACTTCCTCGTCCGGGTCTACGGGGCGGAGGTCACGACCGCCGCCCCGTGGTGCGAGCAGTGGCAGGAACATCCCGATGTCGTCGCCTGGCTCCACGCACTATGGCTCGCCTACCAGCAGCACAAGGATCCGGAGGCGGGGCCAGCCGGTCTGTTCGTTTGGCACCGGGACTTCCTCACCCACGCCATGGCCACCGTGCGGGCGGCCGGCGGTCCGCTGTCCGCGTGCATGACCGATCCGGACCGGCCCGCGCACCGCCTGCTGCCCGGCCCGCCGCCTTCGCACCGGACCACCACGGCCGAAGAGCCCGAGGCGCCCGACGAGCCCGAGGAGAACAGCGAACTCGGCCAGGGCGACGGATGACGGGCCGCGAGGACCGGCCGGCCTTCGGCCTCTCCTTCGACCCTCGGGCCCTGACCGACCTGCTCCAAGCCCCCAGCGACATCAGGGACCTGGCCCTCGCCCAGCTCCAGGACCTGGTAGACGCACGCCTTTTCGGCAGCAAGCTCACCCGTGATCTTGTCGGATGCCGCAAGGTCTACGTCGATCACCGCAACGCCTGGCGCATCGTCTACGCCCAGCGTCCGGCGCCCGCGAACTCCACGCACACCACTGAGATCCACGTCGTGGCCGTACGCCCGCGCGCGGCACACGACGTATACGACACCGCCCGTGCCCGCCTGGGTTTCACGCGGCGCCCGCTCGGAGAGCGCACCCACGCTGCTCGTACCCGCTCGCCGCAGCTGACCACGCGCCAGCAGCCCGTACCCAAGCCCGGTCCACCGCCCTACGCGATGCCCGGCCTTCCCCGACCCGCCTCCCCAACCCTGAAGGGCCCTGTTCGTTGACGCAGTTCCCCACCCTGATCGACCAGATCGCCGCCGCCCTACTAGCGCCGGCCGAGGTCACCGAGAACCCGCACCACCGCGCCATCCTCGACGTGTTCGGCGAAACCCAGGAACTCGACCGACAGCTCGCCGAGCTGGCAGCCGCCGATCTTCCCGGGGTCAGCGCAGGCGAGCAGTTGGACACGCTGACCGACCTGCTCGTCGAGCGCATGGCAGCGGGGGCCGAGCTGAGCGCACTGCTGTCCACCTCCTGCTGCTGCGCTGCCGCGTACGAGCCCGACCCGCCGGGCGAGTACGACCCGGCGGAGGACGACGAGCCCGACTTCGACCCGGACTTCGAGGGCTTCGACGACTTCGAGGACCCGGAGGGCATGGACGAATCCGACGACCTCCACGAGGAGGCGGTCGAGGACTTCCTGTCCTGCCCCAGCCGCCCGCAGACCATCGTCCACGCCTGCCTCGATGTCTTCGACGACCACGGCTCCCCGGAGTACGTCAGCTCCGCGGAGCTGGTCGAGCGCCTGCGTGAACTGCCCGGTCACGCCGATCCGCGCTGGCGCTACGCCGACCTCAACGCTCTGCGGCTGTCCCTGATCCTGCGGCGCTCCCACGGCGTCCAGTCCCACCGGCCGCGGGCGGCCGACGGCAGCCGCTACCGGGCGTTCCGGCGCGCGGACCTGCTGGGCGCCCTCCCGGACTGACCCTGCTGACGCACCCCGCTCTCGCGCAGACCCGCCTAGTGACGGCGGCGGACGGGGACCTGGTCGCCGCCTTCCACGCGCAGTGCTCCGAGGCGAACCTGCTGCGCCGCTGGGGCCGGACCCGCCTCCTGCCTCGTGACCTGACACGGCTGCTCGACCAGGCGCGGTGCTGGATCGGGCTCGGCGCCGACGGACGGCCACTGGCCCTCGTCTGCGTCGGGCCCGTCAGCCGGGAACCAGGCGTCGCAGACCTCGGACTGCAAGTCGCCGACGACCGGCACCGTCAAGGCATCGGCACGGCCCTTGCCCGGCACGCATCGGCCGCCGCCCGCGCGCGCGGAGCGCACACCCTCACCGCGTTCACGCAGGCGTCCAACACAGCGATGCTCCGCCTCATGGACAGGCTGGGCCCGACCCGGCACACCCGCGACGGCGCGTACGTCGAGGTCCGCGTCGCTCTGGACGCGTCTGCTCCGGATCCAGAAACCCCTCCGCCATGACCTCATCCCCTCCCGACCGGCCCACCCGGACCGCCCTCGATCACCGGATCGAGACCGCGGTGGGCCGGAGCGTCGAGGAGCTGCGGCAGCACCGCCACGACGGCCTCCTCGACGCACCGCATACCGCCTTGGCAGATGCTCACCACGACCTCGTGGCGGCCGAACGGGATGTCGGCTTCTACCGCTTCCGGCTCGCCCGTCTCGCTTCCAGTGATCTGCCCGTGGACCAGGCACTGTTCGTGCGGATTGACCGCACCCTCGACCAGCTGGCGCAGGCCGCCCGACGGCGAGATGCCAAGCAGGTCACGGCAGCCGCCGCTCTGGAGCCGATCGAGGCTGGCGCTCCCCGGCAGGTGCCCCGACAGATCCCGACCAAGGACGTCGCGGCCCTGCTGGCCATCGCCCAGGGCGCCAAGCTCCACGAACATCTCGTCACCCACCGGCTGGCCGTGGCGACGCCCACGCGCACCCGCATCCCGTACGCCCAGCTCCAGCGCCTTGAGGCCAGCGGCTTCGTGGAGCGCGACAGCTCACACCCGGTGCAGGCCGGACAGCCCGTCACTCTCACCGACGCCGGCCGGGCCGTCCTGACCGGTCCCCACCGCGCTGGCGCTCCCGGGACCGCGCCCGCGCTACTACCCCCGGCCTTTCCAGCCGTTTCCCGTCCCCGCCGCTGAACGGCGCCGCGCGCCACGCGCACGGCGCCCAGGCGTCATCGAACGAAAGCCGCGATGCCCAGCTACGAACCCGACTTTCGTCTCGACGGATACGAAGCCGTCAACAAAACCGTCGCCGAACAGTTCTGGCAGCACATCGGCATCGAGCAGGACGATATGACCGTGCTCGCCGAACACCACAGCGCCGACGGCGAGCACAGCTTCTTCGTCATGCACAACCGGTCCGTCACCTGGGGTATCCCCGGGGAACCCCAGATCGCCGCCCTGCACCTCAAACGCGACCCGGCGACCCACACCTTCCGCTTCGCCAGCGAGATGCGTCCGCTGCCGTCCATGGCACAGTCCTGGCTCATCGCCCGAGGCTGCCCCGAGGAGGACATCCTCCTGCCCGACGACATGGGCACCGCCCCCGCGAACGACGGCACCCGCGAGCTGGAGAAGCGTCTGCGCAGTGACGGCGACCACTTCGCGCTGCTCACCAGCTACACGGGCGACAGCGAGCCCATGGAGACCACCGTGCTGCTGCGCGCCCTCGACGAGAAGGCGGCACTGCCGTTCCGGGTGCTGCTCGAACAGGTCGACAGCGACGCGTGGACCCACACCCTTCGCGAAGGCGGCTTCCCGACGTTCGAGGCCGCCACCCAGTGGTGGGAAGCGCACTGGAGCGGCGACAAGCCGCCGCTGCCCGCAGCCGCACCTGCGGCCCGGCGCACCACTGCTGCGGCGCCCGGCATGCCGGCCCGCCCCGCAATGCCGCGCGGACAGATCCGCTGAACTCCCGCCAGCGCACGGGCCTTTCTCTCCTCGCATCGGACGGAATGCCGCGAAGCGTGCGTGAGGTGGCGCGGAACATAGCACGCAATCCCCGGTTACCGAAACCGGGGATTCTGCGGACTCTTGTTCTCACCCCGTACGGCATCCGCCCGGGGTGGGTTCCGCATTCCCTCTCCATCGCAGTTAGGAAAAACTCCGTGCGCATTACTCGCGTTGTCGCAGCCACAGCGGCGTGTGCGGCGCTCACGCTGCCTGCCGTCACTGCTACGGCTGCCAACGCCGCAGTTCCGAGTGGTATCCCTGCCTCCGCCTCGTGCCGCAAGGCAGAGCCGTACAAGGTGCACGGGACCAGCGCGGTCACCCTTCGCTCGAAGGCGTCGTCGAAGTCGACTGCCGTCGGAGTCCTTTACCGGAGTCACAAGTTCACCGTCCACAAGAAGGCCAAGAGCGGCTCGTGGGCCTACATCACGGACAAGAAGTCCGGCGTAACGGGCTGGGTGTCCGGTACGTACGTCTACCGGACTGTCTACATGTGCCTGGACTGACCAACCGAGCCCCATTTCCCGTTCCTGCACCGGAATCCTCGAATTGAAGGGAGCGACGCTGTGCCCGATGCCAGCGAAGACGTGATGAGCGTCCTCACCGAGCGGATCGAGGACCGATTCCAGATGCCGCTCGCCGACCTGCGCCGTGCGGTTGAGAAGGCACCGCAGGCCAACCCCGAGGCGACCACCCTCGTGCACTGGTACGGCCTGCTCGCCGAAACGCAGCAGGCACTCGACACCGCGGAAGACGCGCTCGTCGAGGCCCTGGGCACTCAGCCGGCCAACGTACTCGACGATCCCGACATGGAGCTGGCCCACCAGGTCAACTCCGCTGTCGCTTCCCGTGACGGCCGCGCCATGGTCGTGAACTACCTCCTCGACCCCAATGCGCCCGGCAAGCGTGGCCCCGGCATGTGGCGCGGCGCGTCCCCCGCGGCCCGCCGGGCTCCTGCCCTGCCCACCTCCCCGCCCAGGCTGCCCAGCGCGCGGAACACGACAGCGAGAGGCGCAGCACGGTGAGCGTCATCGACACGTCGACCAGCCGCGATGCCGCATTGCAAGAAGCGTTCGGCGCCGAAGTGGACGTGCTGTACGCCCAGGCTGCACGAGGTGAGGCGAACGCCGTACTCCAGAGCGCACTGGAGCTGCGGAGCTTCCTCGCCGTCGCCGAGGAGCATCTGGAACGGGCGCACAACATCGCCGAGGCCGACGGCCGCATGGGCGAGCTGTCCAGCGCCGACCTGGACCGTCACGACCAGTGGATCGAGGCCGCTGTGGCCAGTTGCGACCTCTACGAGTCCGCCCTCGACGAGCTGCTCCTCACTACTCCGCCCAGCGACCCGAATGGTCCGCGCGCCGGGCCTAGACCCAAGGTCACCGCCACAGCTCCGCCCACCCCGGCCGGACCACGTGCCGGGGCGGTGCGGGCCCGACGCCCCTGAAAGCCATACCGATTGCCCCAGCCAGACGACCCCGCCCACGCCGTTTCCCAGATCGTCGCCCAGCGCATCGAGGCGCTGTACGGACAGCCGCTCGATGAGCTGGAAGCCCTCGCCGACGTCCCGGAGAGCACCTTGCTCGCCGCCCTGACCGGCAACCACAGCGCCCTGGCCTTCGCCGAACGGAACATCGCCTTCCAGCTGGATCGCCTGCGCGAACTCATCGCTCCCAAGAGGGAGATTGGCCAGTTCGACGCCGGCCACATCCTCGACTGCGCCCGCCGCATCGCGGAGTCCGTCGCCACCCGTGACGCCTACGCCAAGAGCACCGGCGCGGTCCTGGGCGGCCTGCGCCGCGCCACGTCCCTGGAGACCCAACCCCCGGCTTCGCCCGTTCCCACGGCCCCGCCGGCCGCCGTCTCCCGCACCCGCTGATCCACTCGTACCGCTTGAGGAGCCCATTCCTTGGCCACCACCGCGCCGACCCCCTCCGCATCGCACGACCTCTCCGGCGTCACCAAGACCCTGGATCTCCTCGCCCCGCGCTGGAGCGTGTGGGTGCTGATGACCCTCTCCTCGCAGACGCTGCGCTACGCCGAGATCAAGCCCCGGCTCCCGTGGCTCGCGGACGGCCAGCTCCACCCACGGTTGCGCCACCTCACCAGCGCCGGTGTCGTCGAACGTACGGAGTACGCGCCGCGCCACGTCACCTACGGCCTCACCAGCCGCGGTGCTGCGCTGATGCCGGTCCTCGCCACGATCGCTTCCTGGGGCGACACCTATCTGGAGAAGGGCCTGGTCGCCAACAAGGCCACTGGCGAGATGGAGCCCGAGCGGATTCCGCCGGCCCAGAACATCGATGATGCGCTCGCCCTGATCGCGCCGCGGCACGCCGCCCCGATCCTGTGGTCGCTCCAGGCCCGGGGCAGCGCGACCGCCAAGTCCCTGGCCACCGAAGCGATGCCCGGCTACGGGCTGACCGCCGTCTACAAGCCGCTGGAGCGCCTGGTCGAAGACGGCCTCATCACGGCCAACGGCTCCGGCGACTACCAGCTGTCCGCCAGCGGCCGGGCACTTTCCCCCGTGTTCCAGGCGATCTCCGCCTGGGCTGCCACCCCGCCCGCTGAGACCGATGCCCGCCGTTCTCGGGGGCAGGGCCTGGCCCCGTCGAACCGTTCCGGGCCCTGGGCGACCACCCCGTCGCGGCGTCCGGCCCCCGCATCTCCGGCAACTACCGCAGTACGGGCAGCCGGCCCCGCCCTGACCACTGCGTCGCCGAACGGCCCGGCGTGGAAGGCGGGCGACCTCTTCTCCCACCAGATACCCGCCCGTCCGATCTCCCCGGCGGGAGGTCCGCGCCGATGACCCGCGCCCTGCCCGACAGCCTCCTGAACGAACGCCGCGCGATTCGGACCCTCACCCTGCCGGGCCTGATTCGCCTGATCACCGAGATCGACGACAACGGGCCCATCAGCCACCGGTACGGCAGCCTGCAAGGTGCCTTCGGCGACCTCACTCCCGGGCAACTGCGCCATGCCATCGACACCGCCCGCGCCCTAGACCTGGTCCACTCCGACGAGACGACCCCCGACCGTTACCGGCTCACCGAGAGCGGCGAGGCCCTCGCCGAGGTCTACGACACCATGGCCCGCTGGGCACGAGCCCGCCAGTTCCCCGCCACCACAAGCGACTTCGTCACCCGGGTCCAACACACCCTCCAGCTCCACATCCGCGACCCGCACCCGAGCGGGCCAGCACTGGAGCCGTCGGCACCTCGTAACGCCCTGGCGGACTGGCTGCAGTCCAACCCCCGCGCTCTGGACCACGCCAATGCCCGCTCCTCTCAGGAGCCGGCGGAAGGCGGGCGCGCTGCGTGAAAACCCGTGTCGGACCGCGGCATGCCCGCCGCCCGGTCCCCACCCTGCTGCGCGGCATCTACCTGCCTCGCAGCATGGACTCCGGCGCGCTCGCCATGACCACGTACGGCATTCCGCTGCTGGTGTTCGCCACCACCAACTCCGCCGCACTGACCGGTCTCGCGTTCGCGCTGGAGTGGATCCCGCGCCTCGGCGCCTTCGCCCTCGCCGGAGCGATGACCGACCGCTACGGCACCACCCGAGTCTTCCGCCTCGCCTCCGGGACACGAGCAGTCGTCGTCCTGGCCGCCGCGCTGACCCTGCCCGAACTGCAGAGCGGTCTCAGCACCACCATCACGGTCATGGCGCTCGCCGCCCTGACCGGCGTGCTCACAGAGTTCTCCTACATCGCCGCCGAAACCGCGGGCGGCGTGGCCAGCCGAGCGGCGGGCGAGCGGGCCCACCGCGTGCAGTCCGTACTGCTCGGCATCGACCAGGTCGGCACCCTGGCCGGCCCCGCACTCGCCGGCCTGCTCCTGGAGCATGCCGGGCCATCCGGGATGCTCACCGCGACCGCCGCCTTCTCCCTGCTCGCCTGTGCGTTCTCTCCCCGGCAACCCGCCCAGCAGCGCACCACTGCTCCTGAGCCCATCCTCAAGGGGCTTCACACCGGCTGGACCACCCTCAAGTCGCTCCCCGCGCTGGCCTGGCTGATCACAGGGTTGACCCTCTCGAACCTGGCAGTCGGCCTCCTCCAGGCCGCGGCCCCGGTGATCGTGGTCAAGCAGCTCGGACACTCCAGCACAGACGTGGGCGTGATCTGGTCCGTAGCCGCCGCAGCAACACTGGTCACGGTCGCCGTCAGCCGGCGCGCCATCGACCGATGGGGCCTATGGCCGGTCGGTGCCCTCTCCGCCTTCATCGCCTCCATCGCCTGCCTGGCCGTTTCACTGACCCACACCTACACCGCGTACCTCGTGCTCATCGCGGTGCTCATGGCCAGCGAGGGCGCCATGACCGTCGTACTGCGCACCCTGCGCTCTCACCTCATCCCCGCCAAGGTGTTCGGCAGCACCCTTGCGGTGACGATCCTCGTCCTCCTGCTGCCCTTCCCCGTGGCCGGAGTCCTCATCGCCGCTGTGCCGCCCACCCTGCTCGGCCACGTGATCACCGGCTGCGCCGTCCTGCAGGCCCTCGGCCTCTTCATCTCCTTCGCGCGACTACGCGCCCTTCCCGGCCTGCGCACCTCCCTCGCCTGACCTGCCGGCCGCCCCGCCGCTCACCTTGGAGACCCATCCGATGCCCACGACCGACGCCACGGCGGCCCAGACCGTACGGCTGGCGCTCCGTCCCTCGCTTCGCGCCGGCTCCCGGCCCACGCTCACCGACCAGTTCCTGGCCTACGACTCCGAGCACCCCTACGTCTACCGAGCTCTGGAGCGGCTGACCGCCGAGC
Organism: Streptomyces sp. NPDC026589; assembly: GCF_040638385.1. Lineage (NCBI taxonomy): Bacteria > Bacillati > Actinomycetota > Actinomycetes > Kitasatosporales > Streptomycetaceae > Streptomyces > Streptomyces sp. NPDC026589. The sequence continues at coordinate 330,429 of NZ_JBEZYG010000007.1, read as the reverse complement.
GGATCGCCGCCGGCGCCACCCGCATCGGGCTCAAGGGCCTCTTCGAAGGACTCCGGTGGCGGCTGCCCCAGGGCGTACGCGGCCTCAACAACAACTACACCGCCTTCTACGCCCGCAAGCTGATCGAGGACCACCCTCACTGGGCTCCCGCCTTCGAGCTGCGCCGCCGCCGCACCCCCTGAACCCCTGCGCGCCATCTCTCAACTACACCTCACCCAGACACCTTTGGAGCGCCCTTGCCCGCTCGCACCATCCTCGTAGTGACGACCTCCGGTCCGGAGGCGCAGGCGTACCGCGGCTACTGTCTCGAAAGCGTCGCCGCCTCCTACGACATCGTGCTGATCACTCCCGACGAGCCCACGTGGGAGGAGAAGGAGTTCATCAGCGACTTCGAGATCGCTGACCCCGACGACGCCGAGGCGCTCGCCCAGGCCGGCCAAGCCCTGGCCGACCGCCACCAACTGGCCGGCGTGGCGACGTGGACCGAGTGGTACCTCACCCAGACCGCCCGCCTCGCACGCCGGCTCGGCCTGCCCACGAACAGCCCGGAGGTGATGGAGGCGGCCCGCAACAAAGCCGTCGCCCGCACCCTGTTCGCCCGGCACGCAGTCCCCTCGGCCTCCTCCATGACCGCACGCACACTGCTGGAAGCGGCACTTGCCGCCGAGACCATCGGCTACCCCATCGTCCTCAAGCCCGCTGCCCGCGCCGCCAGCATCGGCGTCATCCGCGTGGACAGCGCGGAGGAGCTGCCCGCCGGCTTCGAGTTCGCCTCGGCCGGAGCGCGCGACGGTATCGAAAGCACCCACGTCCTGGTGGAGGAATTCCTCGACGGTCCGGAAGTGAGCGTCGAGTGCGTCACGTACCGCGGCCACACCACCGCGGTCGCCATCACCCGCAAGACCCTCGGTGACCCGCCGTTCTTCGAAGAGGTCGCCCACTGCGTCGACGCGGCCGACCCACTGCTCGCCCAGGTCGCCCCCGTCGCCGCGGCAGCCGTCAAGGCGCTCGGCATCACCGACGGCGTCCAGCACGTCGAGATGCGCCTGGTGAACGGGCGCCCACGCCTGATCGAGGTCAACGGCCGAGTCGGCGGCGACATGATCGGCCACCTCGTAAGCCTGGCCACCGGCGTCGACCTGCCCCGCGCCGCCGCCGACGTGGCCTGCGGACAGGCTCCCGACCTCACTCCGACTCACAGCCGGGCGGCGGCGATCCGGCTTGTCTACCCCGCCTACTCCGGCACCCTCACCGAGCGCCGCCTCGACGCCAACTTCCCCTGGCTCGAACGCGTCAGCTTCCAACGTGAAGTCGGCGACCGCCTCGTCCTGCCGCAGAACGGCGGCGATATGTACACCGCCCGCATCGGCTACCTGATCACTACCGGAGCCAGCGCCGCAGAGGCGCAAGCCCGCTCCACCGAGGCGTACCGGCACCTGGCCGTCCAGGTCACCCCCGCCTAGAGCCTCTCCGCGCGTCCGCCCCGACCCTCCCGGATGTCCCATTGACTGATCCCGACCTCGACATCGACGGCGATGTTTACGTCTTCCCCCGCTACCTGGCCGGCACCACCGGCATCGGCGACCCCGCCCTTGAGCCTCTGATGCAGCTCGGCTGGGAGCTGGCCCACGACGACCTCGGCAACGCCTACCTCAACGCCCCCGACCACAAGGTCCGTCTCGGCTTCCTGCCCGAAGGCGACGACGACGGACTGTGGCGGATCAATGCCTATGCGGATCGCTTCGGGCCGCCTGCCTGGGGCGTCAGCTTCAACGACAGCTGCCCCACCGAGTTCGTCACCTCCTTCACCACGGCCCTGGCCCAGGCTTACCAGGACGGGCCCGAGCACTACCTCGCACGGCCCGACCCCACGGATACCGAACTCGATGCCTTCAACGCGGTCGTTCCTCTGATCAACCGCGGCTGGAAGATCCAGCATCCAAGGTGGGGTGTGCTGGAACTGCAGACCCCGGACGGGATGGCCGGACTGGAATACGCCACCGGCCGGCTCGACGCGGAGAGGGAACTGACCACGCTGGAGGCCCGCTGGTACATGTGGGGCGGGCCGAAGAACGGATACGCCCGCTGGTACGCCACCGCCTCCACCAACACCCCCACCGCGCTGGTGAAGGCCATCACCCAGAGCGTGTCCGACCCCGCGCCGCTGCCGCGCTGGAAGGACTTCCTGTCGCGCGGACTGCGTGAGCACGCCCAGCTCGTGCCCGTCGCCCCGCCGCCCCCGGTGCCCACACCTCTCGACGTCCACCGCACCGCGTCGAGACGGCGTCCCGCGCTGACCACGCGCAGCGTCCCGCGCTGGAGCACCACGACGACCCCCTCGGCGATCTTGCCCGCGCGTCCCTCCCGCCCGCGCCGCTGACCTGCTGGATTTCCCTTTACCTGTGAGGTCATGTGTCCCTTCACGCACAGCAGTTTTTCGATGACATCCTCCAACTGCCTCTCCACCAGTACGCCGTCGTCGGTCATGCCCTGTACGCAGCCCCGCAGCCGAACTCACCTCTGCGGCTACGGATCGACTTCGCCCCGACCATCCGCAGCGACGAGTACAACGGACTGCGCCTGCGCGTCATCCACCCCGACCAAGGCGAAGTCGACACGGTCCTCCTCCGCTTTTCCGAGCACGGCACCTTCGAACGACGCGATGCCGCCCGCGCTCTTGTTGCCGGAATGGACGGCTACGCCGTCATCCGCGACTGGCACACCAGCGGGCCCGCCTGGGACGGCGCGGACGGCACGGGACTGCGCACCGTGATCGAGCAGTACGTCCACCTGTGGTTCCCGCCGCCTGCCGTGTCGCGACCGCCGGCTCGACCGGTCGCCCAGTCCACACCCACCCCCGGGGCTTCACCCCGCACCCGCTAACCAAGCAGCAGACGAGGAGAGTTTCGGATGGCGCCGCCGCGCTGGCTCCCACCCCACCGAAGACAGCCGCCCACGACCCCTTCGGTTCCTGCTCCGCCACCGCCGCCGGGCCCGAACGGCTTCTGGATCACCGACCCGGATTTCCGCGACCGGTTGCACAATGCGACGCTGATCCTCCTCGACATCGTCGAGGACTGCCTCAACGATGACGACGTGTCGCTCACCGGAGTTCTCGGCGGCGCCCGTGACCACGCCGAGCACATGCTCGGCATCCCCAGCAGCTACGGCGTCCTGGCCGAAGCCGAGGCCGGCGCGCAGATCGTGCAGGCCGCCGGCCTCGACGCCGGCTCCCCGTTCGGCCTGGCCCTAGCCCAGGGCCTCACCGGTATTGAGCAGTTGCCCGTACAGCAGCAACAGCAGCTCGTCCGTGCCGCAGCGCGCAGATACGCGATCACCGCGCCTTCGCGTACACCGGCTGCCCCGGCGACAGTACCCCGGCGTCCGGAGCCCGGCCGCTCCCGCTGAATCACCCCCCGCTCCACCAACCGTACGCGTCCCCTTGGAGAGTCCCTTCTTGCGTATCCGCTCCGTTCGCACCCTTCCAGCCGCCGTCGCCGTCGCCGCCACGGTGGTCGGCAGCAGCCTGTCGTGGGCTCCGGCCGCCTCCGCCCAGAGCACCGAACCCACCCCGTCCACCTCCGCGACCTCAACCCCGAAGAACGCGGCCGAGACGGAGTCCGGCGGGGTGGCCATCCTGAAGACAGACCCGGGTGGCGACGTCCTCGCCGGGGCGGCCTTCACTCTCTTCAACTCCGCGGGGAAGGAAGCCGCCAGCGGCAAGACCGACGCCCAGGGGCAGCTCGCCCTGAAGGACCTCACCCCCGGGGTTTACCGCCTCAAGGAGACCTCCAGCGGCAGCCCGCTGCATGCCACCGTCGATGATCAAGACGTGATCGTCACCCCTGGTGTCGACACGCCACTGACGATCGTCGATCCGTTCAAGGACGCCTCGGTCCTGCTCAAGGCCAAGGACGACAAGACGGGCAAGCCACTGGCCGGTTCCGTGGTCAACATCGGCAGCGGCGACAAGACCCTCCTGACGCTGACCACCGGTTCTGACGGCACGGCAAGCGGCAAGCTGCCGACCAACTCCCGGACCAGCAGCAACTTCTGGGTCAAGCAGATCAAGGCACCCGACGGCTACGAGATCTACAAGCCCTCGAAGACGTTCCAGGCCAAGCCGGGCGATCCCGTGACCGTGACCGTCACCAACGCCAAGACCGCCACCACCCCGCCGCCCACGCACAAGCCCACCGACAAGCCGACCGAGAAGCCCACCGGCCGACCGAGTGAGAAGCCCACCCCCGACAAGCCCGGCAAGGACGAGGCCACTCCGACCCCGTCGGTCCCGGCCACGGACACCCCGACCACCCACGAGACCACGTCGAGCACCGCGGCTCCCGCCCCAGCGGGCTCACTCGCGCACACCGGCGCGGACGCCACCCCCTGGCTCATCGGCGGAGCCGGAGTGCTGGTCGCCGCCGGCGGAGGTGCCCTCCTCGCCGCCCGCCGCCGTCGTACGGACGACTCCGCCGAGAACAGCTAAACAACCCGCCGCTACCACCATGAAGGCCCCCGGAATCACCATGATTCCGGGGGCCTTCGCACGGTGTGGGCAAGGCAGGGGGGCGCGTCCAGTGCTTCGTCCGGTCACGCGGCCTCGGTTCTCTACTCAGTCAGCACGAGGAGACGGAGATGTGGACCAGTCGGAGAACCTCGTGGACCAGCCCGCCGGCCAATGAGGCGGAAGCGGCGTAGAGCGCTGCTCGCCCAAGGCCCTCGACGAGACGGTGTCGGGCTCGGCGCCGCTTCGGGGTCCGGCGTTGCGTACGGTGGCTCATGACGGTCTCCGTTCAGGGGATGAGTCGGCTGCCCCCGCACCGGGTGTTCCTGGCAGGGATACGGTGCGGGGTGCAGTTTCTGCTGGCCCCTAGCCTTATGGCTGACGCGTGCGGAGAGCAGCTCCTGAGGGTCGAACCTCGATGTAAGTTCGGTGCCATGGACGGAAATCGGGCCACCACGTCGAGTGAAGGGACCGCAGCCGATCTGGTCGCCGACGCGCTGGCGCTGGGCGTGAAGGCCAGCCCCCGGATGGTGACCTCCTGGGTCGAGGACGGCATGCTGGCCAGCCCGGAACCGCGCAAGACCAGCGCTCACGGCAGTGATCCGCGAGTGTTCCCACCCGAGCAGCGCGAGCTGTTCAGCAGACTCCTGGAGGCCCGGGAACGCTCCCCGCTGGGGCGCATCCCGCAACGCTCCCTGATCCGTGTCGTGCTGTATCTGTGGCTGATCGACGACACGATCGTGCCCACACCGCAAGCACGCCGAGCCTGGCGCACCCATGCGCGCGCCACAGGGAAGACGAACGCCGCCCGGCGCAGCGAGAACGTCCGTGCCGTTGTCGAGCAGCTCGCCCACCCGTCTGCCACTCTCAAGCAACGGCGCGCTGCCCACCTCGTCCTTGAGGAGGGAGAGCGGACCGGGCAGATCGATGTCGACAGACTGACGTCGGTCCTCACGGAGCTGTACTCGCCCTGGCCGACCCAGCCGGGTATGCCGAGGATTGAGCGAGCCCTTCCCGGCCCGTTCGGGCCGGTCTCCGTCCAGCACCACATCGCCACGTGGCGAGCCCGCCAACAAACAGTCCGCCGCCTGCGGCACGAGGAGATCGACGAAACCGAACTCGACCGAGTACGGGCCGTCTACCGACCGATGTGGGCTGACTACCAGGCCCGCCGACCCGCCATGGCGACTCTCGACGCCGGAGAATTCGCCGCGCACTTCGCAGAGCCCGACACCATGGAGGGCCGCGCGATCGAGGCCGTCAATGCCTTCGTGGGAACCCTCGCAGGCGAACTCGGCCTGATCGAAGCCGCGTCCCACGCCGCAGAGACAGCACGCCTCAGATTGGTGCGCTGACGGACACCGCACACCAGCGCCGCTCCGCGGCCTCGATGTGCCACGCGCTCGCCCGGGGATCTCGGGCGACGCTCGGCACCACGGCCGCAGGGCGTAATGCTCAGGAGGTATCCGATTCCCGGGCTTCCGCACTACGCGTCTAGGTTTGTCGGGTGAGCACGCGGCCCCAGCTTCCAGGCGACCCCTCCGACCTGTACCTGCGCATCTCCTACGACGACGAACTCGGTGACACCCCGCAGGCCGACACGTTGGAGCGATGGCGCGTGGCCATCCTCCACCGTCAGCGCGTGCACGAAACAGACGAGGGACCGGCGTCCACGGGCAACTGCTTCACCTCGGATTGCCCCTCGTGCACGGTCGAGGACGCGACCGTCGGGTCGATGACGTTCTTCCGGGTGCACCTTGACCGCGGGAAGAACGCGTACTGGGCCATGGAAGAGGAGTCCGAGGAGCTGTACGAGACCGCCCAGGCCCTCCTCGACCCCGAGACAGGCTGGTTCACCAGTGAGGTCAGCGGGTTGCTGGAGTACGTCGGCTCAGCACTGCTCGTCATGGACCGGGTGACCCTGGCTCCAGCGTGGCGCGGGCAGGGCCTGGCGGCCGTGCTGGGCTGCGAGGTGATCCACCGGCTCATGGCCGGCTGCCGGGCCGTCGCCTGCTCGCCCGGCGTGACCGACCTCAGCAGCCCGCAACTGACCGACCGGTCCGAATGGGACCGTGTGAATGCCAAGATCGCCCGAGGGTGGGAGAGCCTCGGCTTCCGTCTCTACCGAGACAATGTCTATCTCCTCTCGCCGACCTCGCCAGATCTGGAACAGGCACGTGGCGTCCTGCGCGGTCGGCTTGCCGAACTTGGTGCGTCCTGGCGGACCGGCCCATCATGAGCGGCGACGGGACGCTCCCCCGACGTGGTCCGGCGGCTCCCGCGGCGGCGGAGTCTCCATGGATGTGCGGCCCGGCGGAGTGGTGACCACTCAGGGTCGGCAGCGATCGTTCTGTGCCGCCTGCGCAGTGCGTGTGCGCAGTAGATGCCAGCGCTGCTCTGCATAGTGGTTGCGGTCTCGTATCCGCCGGGCCTACCGCAAAGGTATGGGTTGGCTGGGGCGGTGGCGTGGCATGAGGACCCGTTCACTCTTTCGGGGTACGGGCCTCTCGCCTGAATGGGCGACGCCCCGGCACCACCGCCCCGATGAGGGACTCGGACGGTCCCGGGGCGGCCTGACCTGCAAGATCCACCTCGCCAGCGAAGGCGGTTGCCGTCCCATGGCGCTCCTGCTCACGCCGGGTCAGTGGGGCGATGCCCCGCAGATGGTCGAGGTCCTGGACCGGATACGGGTTCCCCGGCCGCTGGGCGGACGGCCCCGCACCCGGCCGGATCACGTCAGCGGCGACAAGGCTTACAGCTCACGCCGAAACCGGCGCTACCTGCGAAGACGCCACATCCGGCACACGATCCCGGAACCGAAGGGCCAGCGGGCCAACCGCCGCCGGAAAGGCAGAGGAGGCGGCAGGCCGACCGGCTTCGACCGCGACCTCTATCGGCGCCGCAACGAGGTAGAGCGGACCATCAACCGGCTCAAGAACTCCCGCGCCGTCGCGACCCGTTACGACAAGCGGGCGTATGTCTTTCACGGCACCGTGCCCGCCGCGGCAATCAGGCTCTGGATCCGCCCGTGATCCGCCGTACCGACCCCATGGGCGTCATGCGAACTGCGCGGTGGCATGCGGCTCTCTGGCCACGGTCCAACCCGTGGTTGCAGCTTTCAGGGAGTCGGTCAGGCGTTGGCGGGTGCGGACGAGGATGACCGCGGTGGCGATGAGGACGAGATCCAGGGAGGCGAGCGGGGCAGCCACACGGCGGGCGGTGCGAACGCTGCCACACAGATCACTCGCCAACTCGCCGCCATCGACTGCTTTCGACGCACTGTGGGTCCAGGTTTGTGTGCAACGGAGCAGTTGGCCTCATCAGCACTGCGGGGCGCACGCCCACAGTTCGGTGGGTTCGGTGAGGAGCCCCGTCCGGGCGGTGAATGTCCCCAGGGAACGGTCCGTGATCAGCCGCGTGCCGCATAAAGCACACCGCCAGCCCTTGGCCTGGTCGAACGTTACCCGCTCAAGATCGACGCCGAGCAGCTCGGAACGAGGGGCTTGGGAGGAGAACATCGCGTCAGGACTCCAGATCAGCGGGGTGGATGGACCACGAAGAGGTCGCGAAACTCGGTGGTGAGGGAGGCCGGGGTCCGGCGATACGCGAACGGCATGCGCCTGGTACCGGACGCCGGGGCCGCCCCGTCCGCTCGGCGGGCCGGACGGGCGCTTCAAGGTCTCGCCGTAGCGGCTCGTCCTCACGGCCCACGTAGCGGTCCGCGTCACGATCCGCCGTGTCCGGTGAAGCCGATCCCGGCGGGCAGACGGGCGGGGCGGCCCTGCACGTCACGTGAGGTGGGTGGTGAACCAGTCGATCATTCGGCCGGGGTTCTCGGGGAAGTGGTTGTAGCCGTCGAAGCGGCGGGTGGTCCCCTCGATCCAGTGCAGCTTCTTGTCGTCGGCGGCGAGGTTGTCGTAGATGTTCTGGACGTCCTCGGGCCGGGTGCTGGAGTCCTGGTGGACCTGGGCGATGAGCGTGGGTACGCGGACGTCCTTCGCGTATTCCAGCGGGGAGAGCTCGTCCAGGTCGAAGCCGGTCAGGTTCTTGAGTTCTGTCTCCAGCAGGCCGATCCCGCCGGGGACCTGGGCCAGGGCGGTCTCGGCGAGCGCGCGCAGGGACACGGGCTGGACGGCGACGAGGGCGCGGACGCCTTCGAACTCCTCGGGGTGCCGGGACATCGCGACGATGGTGGAGTTGGCCCCCAGGCAGCGGGAGAGGAAGCCGATCCGGGTGTTGTCGATGCCCATGCGCTCGCGTCCGTAGCGCACCGAGCCGATCACGTCGCGGTATTCGAACTGGCCGATGCCGACCAGGCCGCCGTTGGCTTCGCCGCTGCGGCCGTGGTTGCGCAGGTCGTAGGCGAGGACGTTGTAGCCGGCGTCGTGAAGGTTCTTGTAGTCGGGCAGGAAGTTGATCTCGAAGTCGGCGAACGGGGTCGCGTACTGAGGCAGGTGCCCGGGGTAGCCGTAGCGGTTGGCCGGCATCGGGTGGTTGGCGATGACGAGCTTGTCGGAGTCGGCCGGGATGAACCAGCCCTCCAGCGGGGTGCCGTCCTGCGAGGGGAACGTGACGTCCTCGTAGGAGAGTCCGTACTCGTCGGGGCGGCGCAGGACCGGGACGCGGCGGGTGTGGGCGAACCCCTGGGCCAGGCTCGTGGCGATCGTCTCGGGTGAAGGCATGCTCACGGGTGGCTCCCGGTAGGTCGTGCGGCGAGGGCCGGCCCGGCCGAGCAGCGCAAAGCCGCTCGGCCGGGCCGGAGAGTGCGGTCTGCGGGCGCGGTCGTCCCCGGTGAAGACGGCGGGGACGGGCGGCTCAGAGGTGCTTGTTGAAGAACGGGATGAGCGCGTCGAGTGCGGGTCCGACGGCTTCGGGCTTGTCGTAGAGGTCGTAGTGGGAGACGTCCGGGATCACCAGGACTTCCTTGTCCTTCGAGGCGGCCTTGTCGAAGACCTCGAAGGCGTCCCGGTAGGCGCCGAACTCACCCGGCTTGTTGCCGACGACGAGCAGCAGGGGCTGGGTCAGCAGCTTGTCCGCGAGGTGGTAGGCGTCGAACCAGACCGTCGGCGCCATGGAGGAGAACGACCACAGGTTGGTTCCGTTCGGGTGGGCGCCCCGGGGGGTCTTGTAGTACTCGGTGGCTTCCGCGACGTCGATGTGGAGGGGCGGAACCATGCCGAGCTCCTTGGCCTTCTCCACCGACGGCGGCAGGGAACTGTCGAGCCGCTGCTCACCCCCGCGGGCCTCGACGGTGCGCTGGGCCGAGATGGCCTCCAGCGTCTTGACGGCCGCGTCCGGCGACATGTCGCCCTGGCGCAGCAGCCGGCCCAGGTTGACTCCGGTGACCGTCGCGACCGCCTTGAAGCGGCGCTCGGTCATCGCGGCGGCCCAGGTGTAGCCGCCGCCGGCGCACATGCCGAAGACGCCGATACGGTCCTCGTCGATGTAGTCGAGGGTGACGAGGTAGTCGGCGGCGCAGCGGAAGTCCTCCACCCGCCACGTCGCGTCCTCCAGCTGGCGGGGCTCGCCGCCACTGCCGGCCTGGAAGGAGGCGTCGAAGGCCAGGACGACGAAGCCCGCCTCGGCGAACGCCTTGCCGTACACCGACCCCGAGGTCTGCTCCTTGCAGCTGCCGACCGGGTGGGCACTGACGATGGCCGGGTACTTCCGGGCGGGGTCGAAGCCGGGCGGGAAGTGAATGTTCGCGGCGACGTCCACGTGCTTGTTCTTGAAAGTGACGGTTTCCACGGCTGACGCCTCCTGAAAAGCGATGTCGTTCCGCGAGAATGACCGGGACGCCGAAATAGCGCAATCCAGCTGACCCTCTTCTCCGCGGCAATCGGATCTGCGGTGATTCCACCGTCACACATCCACCGGCCGCCGTGCAGGGTAAGGATCCCTACCCCCCGGAAGAACCGCTTCCCGGGTGATCACGGCACTACTGTGGGGGCATGGGCAGGGACGCGAACACCAACGAGCTCGGGCAGTTCCTCAAGGCGCGACGAGCCGAGCTGATCCCCGAGCATCTGGGGTTCACCGATGACGGACGGCCGCGCCGCGTCCCGGGGCTGCGCCGTGAAGAAGTGGCCCAGCTCGCCTCGATCAGCGTCCAGTACTACACCCGCGTGGAGCAGGGCCGCCTCAAAGCGTCCGCGCCGGTCCTCGCGAAGCTGGCCGACGTGCTGCGCCTCGACCACGACCAGCGGACCTACCTCCTCGAACTGGCCGGCAAGGACGCCCCCCGACCCCAGCGGCCCGCAACCCAGAAGGTTCGCCCCCCGACCCGGCGCCTCCTCGACGCCCTCGGCTTCCCCGCGATCGTCCTGGGCCGCCGCATGGACATCCTCGCCTGGAACCCCCTCGCGGCAGCCCTCCTCACCGACTTCTCCCAGCTCTCCGCGAAGGAGCGCAACTACGCCCGCCTGGTCTTCTCCGACTCCGAGGTCAGGGCGCGCTACAAGAACTGGCAGGCGATAGCGCCGGACTGCGTGGCCTTCCTGCGCATGGAAGCCGCTCGCCACCCCGACGACCCCCGCCTGAGCGAACTCGTCGGAGACCTGTCGATAAAAGACCCGCACTTCCGCCGGTGGTGGGCCGCCCACAACGTCGCCGCCCAGACCGCCGGCGTGAAGAAGATCGACCACCCGCTCGTCGGCGAGCTCATCCTCGACTGGGAAACGCTCGCCTGCGCCACCGACCCCGACCAGCAACTCGTCGTCTGGAGTGCCGAACCGGGCACGCCCAGCCACGAAGCACTGGCCTTCCTCGCCTCCTGGGCCGCCACCCACACCACGGCCGCCGTCCAGGAGGAACACCCCGAGAAGCCGGAAAGCGCGCGCCGCCACAGAGGCCACTGAATTCGCTCCACACGACGACCGCCGCCAGGCCGTCTGCATAATTGACGCGCCCACTATCGCTCCCGTCCTGTTCAAAGGGGTAGGAATTCTTACCCTCCCGAATTCTCCCGCACCGTGTCACGGTGGACTCGTAGAGAAAATGTCGAACCTGTAGGGAGCGTAGGGGAATGGCAACCAAGGTCCTGATCCTCGGAGCCGGAGGGCAGATCGCCCGACGGGCAGTGGAAATCCTGGAAAACGAAGACGTCGAACTGGCACTGCTGGCCCGCAGCCGTGACCGTATCGCGCACGTGCCGACCGGAGCGCACGTCATCGAAGGCAATGTCCTGGACACCGAGGTACTCGGCAACGCTGTGCGCGGGCAGGACCTGGTCTACGCGAACCTGGCCGGCGATCTCGACGCCCAGGCGGAACACATCGTCACCGCCATGCGGAACGCCGGCGTACGACGCCTGATCTTCGTCACCGCCCTCGGAATCTACGACGAGGTTCCCGGTGCGTTCGGCCGCTGGAACACGGAGACGATCGGCGCCCCGGTCCTGGCCACCTACCGTCGCGCCGCGGAAACGGTCGCGGCTTCGGGCCTGGATTACACGATCCTGCGGCCCGCGTGGCTTTCGGACGAGGACGAGATCGACTTCGAGACCACGAACCGGGACGAGCCCTTCAAGGGCACGGTCGTGTCCCGCAAGTCCGTGGCCGCGCTCGCCGTCGAGATCATCAAGGACCCCACCAAGTGGGTGGGCGCGGACCTGGGAGTGGACAAGCCCGGCACGGACGGTGAACGTCCCGTCTTCGGCTGACGCGCCCACCTCGGCCCATGCCCTAACCAATGGTCAGAAGGTCACATGATCCGCCGGACAAGCCCTAGGCGGTCACCGTCCACGGGCAGTTCGGCAGGTTCGCTGCGAACCACCCGTCCGCCAATTCCAGCACCCGGTCAATATGCGCGGCATCGAAATACTCGGAGCCCATCACCGGACGGATGCCCTGGCTGGCCAAGCAGTCCAGGACATGTCGCTCGACATCGCGAGCTGAACCAACGGGCAGGTCGGATATGAACCTGCGGACTTGACCCAGACCGTGCTGGATGCGGTGGGTATCAAGCCGGCCTCGCCCGTCACCCGAGGAGATCCCGGGCTTCACCATGGCCCCGTCGGTCACCACGTAGTACACGGTTGGTTCGGGGCGAACGCCCGCTCCGCTGCATCGGGCGCACAGCAACTCGCGCTTCAACCCGGTGTTGATGCTCACCGAGGTCAGGTGCCCGGCAACGCAGCACAGGCGCACAGTCTGGAGGATCCGGTCCGACATGACGTCCAGGATCATCACGTTCTGCTCGCGGGCGCGGCGCCTGAACTCAACGAGCTTGGGTGTCTGAGAGATGCGGCGACACGTAGCGCAAGGGTCGTCCACGTTGCCAGGACCTGTTGTGGATCCGTAGTTACCCTCCGGCAACCGCCCGGGGGTAGGTGAATCCATCGGCATGGTGAAATCACGCCAGGTGCGTTCGTGCCCGTAGTTGCGCCCGTAGCCTGGCGCGCGCTTAGGGGTACGTGGATCTATCGCGGTGATGGTGAACTCATGCCCGTGCAGGCAGCGAACCTTCTTTGCTGGCAACCCGTTGCGGGATGTGGCGTCGGCCAGGATGCGGAGATCGGTCTCGATAGCGTAGGCAGCGAACGACGCATGGGCGGCTTCTTCCCACCGCTTCCGCGCGCAGTGCTCGCACTCCTCCAGCGCCATGGGGAAGGATGCCAGATTCGTCGTTCCCGGCACTTCCATGTGCTTCATCTCTGCATCCAGGAGGAACACGCTCCCCTCGGGTGCCCGGACGATCGTGCTGCCGAGTGTGGGGTGCAGTGCGGTCACGGGGGTTACCTGAGTCGTATGTCCCGCGTCGCAGGACAGCGTCACGTGGTCCAAGATGCCGCTCGGCTTGCTCCGTACCTTCCAGCCCAGTTCGTAGGCCCGCGTGGTGAAGAGCGCCACGACGGCCGCCTCAGCACGGGCAAGCAGCCGGGCAGAGCGCAGCGTGTCCTCCGGCGAAGGTGCGGCGCTCCGTGTGTCGTCACTCAAGTCGTCCCCCATCTCAACGGGCGCGTCGGCTGCGCGAGCGCCTAGACGAGGTCGAGGGTCGCATGGCGCACTGACAGCGGGCGCAGCTGCTCGCCCTGTAGGTATACGCGGCCGACATACGGACCTCGTGGAGGGGCTCACCCTGGATCGGCAACGGGCAGTGGTCAACTTCCCCGCCGAGGTGACGATCCTGCGGAGAGAGAAGTCAAAGCGGCTTGGTTCGTTGTCAAACGCCTCGAATGGATGACGAAGGACAAGTTCTGTCCTTCGACAGCGAAGCTAGTCGTGCACAACGCGCTGATCTGGGGCGACTGAGTTGGATGTCAACGCGAAGTCGCCGCAGAGCCAGGTTCCTTGACGCCGCCTCGTTCCCAAGGAGCCCGTGGAGTAGAGGAGGCCCGCTCAGGGCTGGTATGTGCTGCGTTAGTCGCTGGCGAGTTCGGTGTTCTGCTGCCCGCTCTGATCGAGAGTGGCGGCCCAGCTGGCCAGAAGCCGGAGTCCATCAGCCGATGCGGAGCCGGGCTCGGCGCTCATTGCGGTGAGGGTGAGGCCGGGATCGTTCGGGACGGGCAGGCCCTCGAACGCGAGGGCGAGGTCACCGACGACAGGGTGGCGGAAGCGTTTGAGGCCGGTGCGGTGCAGGCGCACGTCGTGCGCGGCCCACAGTGTGCGGAATTCCTCGCTACGGGTGGAGAGTTCACCGATCAGGTCGCTGAGGTCACGGTTGTAGGGGTCCTGTCCGGCCTCGGTGCGCAGGAGAGCCGCCGAGGCGGCCTTTTGGTAGTCCAGTTCGGTCATGTAGTCGCCGGCGCCGGGGTTGAGGAACTGGAAGCGGGCGAGGTTGACCGGCCGCGCGGGATCCTGGAACACAGGCCAGTACAGGGCTTTGCCAAGGCGGTTGGTGGCCAGGATGTCGAGGCGGCCGTTGCGGATGAAGGCGGGTGCCTCGGTCATGGCGTCCAGCAGTTGCTGCAGGGCGGGGCGGATCGGCTGAGCGCCGCGGCGGCGTGAGGGCTTGCGGGTGGTGTTGGCCGTGCGTGCGAGATCCATCAGGTGGGCGCGTTCGGATTCGTCGAGCTGCAGCGCCCTGGCGAGCGCGTCCAGGACGGCCTCGGAGGCACCTGCGAGGTTGCCGCGTTCCATGCGGGCGTAGTACTCGGCGCTGACTCCGGCGAGCATCGCAACCTCCTCGCGGCGCAGCCCTTTCACCCGGCGCTGACCTGCTGCGGGCAAGCCGGCCTGCTGGGGTGTGATCTTGGCGCGGCGGCTGGTGAGGAACTCGCGGACCTCGCTGCGGTTGTCCATGTCTTCGAGGCTACGACGATCCCGACGAGCGAGAGGTGTACTGCCAGTACACGTATCAACGGGTCCTTCCGCGCGCCCGTGACCTGCCGTTTCATCGGAAGCAGGCCAGCGATGGGGCTGCCTCCGGTGGCGCACACCGTGACGGCGAGACCGAATGGAGAGACGGTGCCTGCTTCCCGCCCCTGCGGGGACACGTCCGGGTATCCACGAGGAAGGAGCCGAACATGGCGGAGGACAAGAAGCCCGAGGGCCCGCGTCAGCAGTTCGGGGACATCGCCCCGGCACTGGCGGGATACAGCGAGGACGTGCTGTTCGGGCAGGAGTGGGAGGACCCCGACCTGTCCTCGCGGGACCGCAGTCTGGTCACGGTGGCCAGCCTGATCACCAGCGGCAGCAGCGAGCAGCTCGCCTTCCACCTGGGCAAGGCCCGCGAGAACGGGGTCAGCGACACGGAACTGATCGCGACGATCACGCACATGGCGTTCTACGCCGGATGGCCCAAGGCGATGTCCGCGCTCACTGTCGCCCGCGAGGTCCTGGCCGAGGACTGATTCGCCCCGCCCCTACCCCTCACCTGTCCGTGGCCGAGCCACGACAGCACGTATGCAAGGAGAACGATCATGGAGATCCTCCAGCCTCCGGCCACGATGAAGCTTCCGGCGGAGATGTTCACCGGGGATGCCTGGGCGGATGTGATCTACCGCGGCGAGGACCCCTCCCGGGCGCGGGCGAACATGGTGCGCTTCGCGCCCGGTGCCCGCACGGCTTGGCACTCCCACGGCCTGGGCCAGACCCTCTACGTCGTCGAGGGAATCGCCCTCATCCAGTTCCGCGGCGGCGACATCGTCGAGGCCCGCCCCGGGGACGTGATCTTCACGCCGGCGGGTGAGGAGCACTGGCACGGCGCGGCCCCGGACCGGTTCATGGCGCACATTGCGCTGTGGGAGGGCGACGAGGTCGACTGGCTGGAGCACGTCACTGACGACCAGTACTCCGGCCCGCGACGCCACGCCCGCCTCTCCTGACCTTCCCCGGCACGAGTCCTGCACCGTGCCCAGTTTGCGCGTTACGAGTGCCGTGCCGCCCAGACTTTCCGGCGCCCTGACGAACGTGGCGCGCTTCGGCCGCGGCGAGACCGTGCCCGCCCCCTGTACGAGCGGCCTGTCGATTCGCCGGGCCCGCATAAGAGATTGGAACCTGAGCATGAACCCGCAGTACAACTTCGAGGGCCAGGTCGCCCTGGTCACCGGCGCGGCCTCCGGCATGGGCCTGGCCGCCGCCCGCCTCTTCGCCCAGGCCGGCGCCGCCGTGGCCCTGGCCGACCTCGACCAGGACGCGGTCAACAGGGCCGCCAAGGAACTGAAGGACGCCGGCCACCAGGCCATCGGCGTGGTGTGCGACGTCGCCGACGAGGCGCAGGCCGCCGCCATGGTCGACCAGGCGGTAGCCGCCTTCGGCCGCCTGGACATGGCCTTCAACAACGCTGGCATCCAGGCCCCGCCCTCGGACGCCGCCGACGAGACGGCCGAGGACTTCGACCGGGTCAACGCCGTCAACCTGCGTGGTGTGTGGGCCGCCCAGAAGCACGAACTGCGCCAGATGCGCACCCAGGGCTCCGGCGCCATCGTCAACAACTCCTCTCTGGGCGGGCTGGTCGGCCTGCCCGAGCGCGCCGCCTACCACGCTTCCAAGCACGGCGTGATCGGCCTGACCAAGAGCGCCGCGGTCGAGTACGCGCCCAAGGGCATCCGTATCAACGCCATCTGCCCCGGCGTGATCGAGACCCCGATGGTCGCCGACATGCTCGAAGGGCAGGCCGAGGCGATGGCCGAGATCATGAAGCAGCAGCCCATCGGCCGCCTGGGCACCGCCGAAGAGGTCGCTGCCGCCGCCGTATGGCTGTGCAGCCCCGCCGCCAGCTTCGTCGTAGGCGTCGCACTGCCCGTCGACGGCGGCTACACCACCCACTGAACCGCCGGCCCCGCAACCGGACCGCACTTGATCACTGAGGAGCACCCAACGTGGAGTACACCCGTCTCGGCACCACCGGGCTGAGGGTGAGCCGGCTCGCTCTGGGGTGCATGAGCTACGGCGACCCGACCGTCCCCAGCGCCCACCCGTGGGCGCTGACCGAGGACAAGGCCGCGCCGTTCTTCCGGCAGGCCGTCGAGCTGGGCATCACCTTCTGGGACACCGCCAACGTCTACCAGGCCGGCACCTCCGAGGAGATCACCGGCCGCGCCATGCGCGAGTACTCCCGGCGCGAGGACGTCGTGCTCGCCACCAAGGTCCGGGGCAAGATGCACGACGGACCCGGCGGCGAGGGCCTGTCCCGCAAGGCCATCCTCGAACAGGTCGACGCGTCCCTGGCCCGACTGGGCACCGACTACATCGACCTCTACCAGATCCACCGCTTCGACGACGACACGCCGGTCGAGGAGACGATGGAGGCCCTGCACGACGTCGTCAAGGCCGGGAAGGTCCGCTACCTCGGCGCCTCGTCCATGTACGCCTGGCAGTTCGCCAAGCTCCAGCACGCCGCCGACCTCGGTGGATGGACGCGCTTCGTGTCCATGCAGAACCAGTACAACCTGCTGCGCCGCCAGGACGAACCGGAGCTGATGGCCATGTGCGGCGACATGGGCGTGGGGCTGGTGCCGTACTCACCGAACGGCAAGGGCCGCCTCGCACGGCCCGTCGGCGAGCAGAGCACCCGCTCCCGTACCGACCACGTCGTGCAGTCCTTCGACAGCCCGCATGACGAGCCGGTCATCAACGTGGTCCAGCAGGTCGCCGAAGCCCGCGGCGTCAGCATGGCTCAGGTCGCGCTGGCCTGGGTGCTGCGCAACCCGCTCGTCTGCGCGCCTGTCGTGGGAGGCACGAAGCCCCACCACTTGTCCCAGGCCGTGGATGGACTCGGCCTGCGCCTGTCGGACGACGAGGTGGCCGCGCTGGAAGCGCCGTACACCAACGCTGGCCCCTCCTGGTTCTGACCACCCGCCCGTCAGCACGGTGCTTACGGCAGCGGTGACCGGCGCCACTCTTGCCCGAGCCGCCGCGGCACCGTGCGGGCTACGACTGGCCGAGGGGGTGGTCGGATCCCTGGGAGACGAGGTCTCCGAGGGCCTGGTCGCCGCCTTGGAGCCGTCGGTCGCGCTGGGCCACACCGAAGGGGCCGTAGGGGTAGTCGCCGGGTGTGGGGGCGCTGACCTTGTCGAGGGCGTGGGTGGCCTCGTCGTCCAGGGTGAGGTCGGCGGCGGCGATGCCGTCGTGGAGCTGGTCCAGGGTGCGGGCCCCGTAAACCGGGGCAACGACGCCGGGCCGGTCGGCGATCCAGCTCAGCGCAACCTGAGCGGGGGTCACACCGGCCTCCTGAGCGATGCGAACGGTCTCGTCGATGGTGGCCCAATTGCGGTCGGAAGCTGAGTACTGCGCCGAGACGTACCGGTACAGCGGGTTGTCGCCGCCGGCCCGGGTGTCCGGGGCGGGGGTGGTGCCGCGCCGGTACTTGCCGGTGAGAAAGCCCCCGGCCAGCGGCGACCAGGGCAGCAGGCCGATGTGGTTGTGCAGGGCGGCGGGGACCATCTCGTACTCGCTCTCGCGGGAGAGCAGGCTGTACTGCTGCTGGAGGGTCAGGGGGACGTTAACGCCCATGGCCTTGGCGGTGGAGACGGTCAGCTGGAGCTGCCAGCCGGTGAAGTTCGACAGGCCCGCGTAGTAGATCTTCCCGGCGCGGATCGCGCCGTCGAGGAAGGAGAGGGTCTCCTCGATGGGTGTGTGGGCGTCCCAGCCGTGCATCTGGTAGAGGTCGACCCTCTCCACGCCCAGGCGGTGCAGGGAGGCGTCCAGGGCGCGGGTCAGGTGGCGGCGGGACAGGCCGACGTCGTTGACGTCGGGGCCGGTGGTGTAGCGGCCCTTGGTGGCCAGGACGACACGGTCGGTGATCTCGCTGGGGCGGGCGGCCAGCCAGCGGCCGACGGTCTGCTCGGCGAGGGTGTCGGAGTACACGTCGGAGGTGTCGAGCACGGTGCCGCCGGCCTCGACGAAGGCGTCGAGCAGGGCGAATGCCTCGTCCTCGGTGTTCTCGCTACCGAAGTACATCGTGCCAAGTGCGATCTTGGAGACCGCCATGCCGGAATTACCGAGGGTGCGGTACTTCATGAGGGTTCGGGCCTTCCTCTGGTGGTGGTGAGACTAGGTGCGGTGCGGGTCGCACGCGACCCGACCGGCTCCGCGGGCGGGGTCAGACCGTCGTGTGGCGGACGTCGGTTTCGTGCGCGACTCCCGCTTGAGCGGTGGACGTCGGGGGCGCGGGCGTGTGGGTGGCGCGGATCGCGCCGAGTGCGGCCAGCGGCACCAGGGAGCAGGCGGCCATCACGGTGCCGACGAGGGCGGGGCCGGTCAGGCCGAGGGAGGAGTCCAGGGCGCTTCCGGCGATCCAGGAGCCGGCCGCGATCCCGACGTTGAAGGAGGAGATGGCCAGGGCGGCGGCCAGGGTGGGGGCGTCGCCCGCGAAGCGCACCGCGAGGGCGGTGACGACCGGCGGGACAGCCATGCCGGCCATGCCCAGCAGAACCACCAGGACCACGGTCGGGGCGGCGCTGTGGGACAGCGGGATCAGTAGGAACAGGATCAGTGCCGTGCCGATCGCGGCGCTGGTCACGGTGGCCAGGGGCTTGCGGTCGCCGAGGCGTCCGCCGAGGTTCGTTCCGGCCAGGGCGCCGATGCCGTAGCCGATCAGGACCAACGGCACGAGGCCCTCGGGGATGCCGGTCCGCTGGGTCAGCAGCGGCGTGATGTAGCTGAACGCGGCCATGGCGCCGCCGGTGACCAGCGCGGTGGCGCTCATAGACAGCCACAGACGTCCCTGGCGCAGCGCGGCGAACTCAGCACGGGCCGAAACCGTCGCGCGCTGCGTGTCGGCGGGGACGAACCGGCCGATCAATACCGCGACCAGGACGGCCAGGGCGGCGAGGGCCCAGAACGTGCCGCGCCAGCCGACCGCCTGTCCGGCCCAGGTTCCTACCGGCACGCCGACCACCGTGGCCAGGGCGGAGCCGCTGACCATCACGCCCAGCGCGCGGGACCTGGCGGCCGGCCCCGCGGCGGCGGTGGCCACGACGGAGGCGACGGCCCAGAAGGTGCCGGTCGCCAGCGCGCTGAGCACACGGGCCGCGAACACCACGGTGAACGAGGAACTGAGCGCGGCGAGTACGTGTCCGGCGGCGAACACGGCCAGCGCCAGGATCAGGGTGGAGCGGCGGGGCAGCCGCAGGGTGGCCAGGCCCATCACCGGGGCGCCGACGATCATGCCGATCGCGAACGCCGTGATCAGCAGACCGGCCTGGGAGACGCCGACGGACAGGTCGGCGGCCAGCTCGGGCAGGATCCCCGCGACGATGAACTCGGTGGTGCCCATCAGGAACGCGCCGACGCCCAGCAGATAGACGACGAACGGCAGCTTGACGGACTTCTCTGTCGGAGCAGACATGTGGAAGGAAACCTCTTGGCCGGGGACGCGCCGCAGAAGTGCGGCACTCACCAGGAAACCTCGATCCCGGGAGGTGAGGGAGTCCGCGTTGTGAGGGGTACCGGCGGGGACCCCCAACGCCATGTGCCCAGTTCACGGCAGCGCCCGGCGCACACCGTGTGCGCCGGGCTTCAGAGGAGTAAGCAGGGCCGGTTCAGTTCTCGGGATCGGCCTGTCCGGCCACATGGCTTTCGTCCGTGGTGGCGGCCCAGAAGGCCAGCAACTTCAGACCGTCCTCGGCTGCGCTGCCCGGGATCGCGCTGTAGACAGCCACACCGATCTGCTCGTCGGCCGCCAGGAACATCGTCTCGTGGTCCAGATCGATCGGGCCGACGGCCGGATGCCGGAACCGTTTCGTCCCGTCCCGGAACACCCGCACGTCGTGCGCGCCCCACATCACCCGGAACGCGTCACTGCGCGTCGACAACTCCCCAATCAGATTCGACAGTTCCCGGTCGTAGGGGTCCTTGGCCGCCGCGACGCGCAGCGCACCCACCGCCGTCTGGGCGACCTGCTCCCAGTCGACGTAGAACTGCCGCGCCGCCGGGCTGAGGAAACAGAACCGTGCCGTATTGGCGCCGCAGGACGCGTCCTCGAACACCGGCGCATACAGGGCCCGCCCCAGCGGGTTCGCCAGCAGGATGTCGAAACGGTGATCGGTCACGAACGCCGGCAGCGTCGGCATCGCCTCCAGCATGCGCATCACCCCTGCCCGAACCGCCGGACGCACCGGGGCGCTGGAACGCGCACGGGCCGCGCTCTTGCCGGATGCCCGTGCCAGGTCGTACAGGTGCGTGCGCTCGGTGTCATCCATACGCAGTGCGGTGGCGAGTGCGTCCAGAACGGCGTCGGAGACTCCGCGGAGGCTGCCTCGCTCCAGGCGCGTGTAGTACTCGACGCTCACCCCGGCGAGCAGGGCGACCTCGCTCCTGCGCAGTCCCGCGACCCGCCGGGCGCCGTACGCGGGCAGCCCGGCCTGACCGGGGGTGATCTTGTCCCGGCGGGACTTCAGAAAGGCGCGGATTTCTGCCCGGTTGTCCATACCCCCAGGGTAGGCATGTGCCCTTCGTCCCTGGGAGTCCCTGCCAGTGCCCCCACCGGGAAGAATCCTCTAATGTGCGCGGTGCGCATCCGGGGCAGCAGGCGTGTCAGCGCAGCTGGTCGGTGGGTTCGGCCTCCTGGGACCGGGTCGCCGCCAGGCTGGCGAGCAGCTTGAGCCGGTCCTCGGAAGGGGTGCCGGGTTCGGCGGTGTAGAGGTTCAGGCCGTGCACCGTCCGGTTCGGCGTGGGCAGGTCCAGAGACTGGTAGGTCAGCTCCAGGCGGCCCACGTCCGGGTGCTCCAGGCGCTTGATGCCGCCGTGCTGGATACCGACGTCGTGCGCGGCCCACATCGTGCGGAATTCGGGGCTGAGGGTGGACAGCTCCCCGATGAGTTCGCGCAGGGCCCGGTCGTGGGGCTCACGTCCGGGCTCCGCCCGCAGTAGACGGTGGCATGGGCGGGGCGTCCCAGTCGACGAAGAAGTCCAGCGCGCCCGAGTCGCGGAAGTGGAAGCGGGCGATGTTGGCGCGGCCCCGTTTGTCGACGGTTTAGCTGTCGAACATCGGCGCGTGCAGGGCGCGGGCCAGCGGCGCGGATTGGCGGCGACGACGTCCATGCGGCCGTTGCGGACGAAGGCGGCGGACAGCGTGACGGAGTCGAGCAGCCACCGCACCGGGGGCGGGACCTGGATGCGCTTGCCCTCCAGTTGTCCGGCGACGAGGTCACGGCTCTAGAGAAGCCCTACATCAACGCCGGACCTCCTGGTACTGACCACCACCCCCGGGCGCGGGCGCGGCCGACGACGGCCAAGACACCCCGGGGGGCGTTCTCGTCCGCACGCTGAGTGGGCCCGTCGGTTGGTCACAGCGCTGGGGGACGTGGCAGGCGGTTAATGCAGCTGGTCGGTGGGCTCAGCTACCCCACCCGGTCGTTTCGCTGTGGGGGCTTCCCGGCAGGCCGGTGGCGGTAGCGGCCTGCCGGGGGTGCTTGCGGTCAGGCGAGGTTCTTGGTGAAGAACTCGTCGAGCTTGTCGAAGGGGATGAGGTCCTTGCGGTCATACAGGTCGACGTGGTCCGCGCCCGGTACGACCACGAGGTCGACGGTCTCGGGGGCCATCTTCTGGACGTCCTGGGAGTAGTAGAGGGAGTGCGCGTCGGCACCGGCCACCAGGAGGGCCTTGCGGGGCGCCAGCATGTCGATGTTCGTCATCTGCCGGAAGGCGAAGAACGACATGGGCGTGGTCGCGGTCCACGCGGTGGCGGAGTTGATCGAGCGCGGGTGGTAGCCGCGCTCGGTGCGGTAGTAGTCGAAGAAGCTCTTCGTGACCGGGTCGGCGTCCGCCGGCAAGGTCTTGGGCAGGACGCGGTTCGAAGGGGCGACGTCGCCGTTCTCGTCGAAGGGGACCTCGTGGGATCCCCGCGCGAAGGTGCCCTTCTCGGCGTCGATCCAGCGCTGCCGGCTGATGTAGTCCACGACCTTCTGACGCTGCTCACGCGTGTAGAAGTCCTCGTGCCCGCGGGAGATGCTGCGAGACATGTCGTACATCGAGGCCGTGGCGACCGCCTTGATACGGCTGTCCGCAGCCGCAGCGGTGAGCGCCATACCGCTGAGACCGCAGACGGCCTGCACGCCGATCCGCTCGCGGTCGACGTTCTTCTGCAGGCCGAGGAAGTCGACGGCGGCGCTGAAGTCCTCGGTGTAGATCTCGGGCGAGCCCACGTCGCGGACCGTGCCGCCGCTCTCCCCGGTGAAGGAGGGGTCGAAGGCGAGGGCGACGTAGCCGCGGCGGGCGAACTCGTTGGCGTAGAGCCCCGAGGACTGTTCCTTGACGGCGCCGAACGGGCCGCTGAGCGCCAGGGCGGGCATCCTGCCCCTGCCGTTCTTCGGAACGTAGAGGTCTGCGGCAACCGTGATGCCGTAGCGGTTCTTGAACCGCACCGAGGTCCGCTTGACGTTCCTGTCCAGTGCGAAGGTGTAGCCGCCCTTGCCCGTGGCCTTGCCCTGTCCTGTGGCGCCCGCGGCGCGGCTGCTCTCCTCACCGAAGGCGGGCAGAGCCGTGAAGGACGCGGCGGCAGCGCCGCCACCGGCGATCAGTCCGAGTGCTTTGCGACGTTCCATGGAATGGACCTCATATTCGATCGGTGGAAGGGGCGCGACGGCCGGTGATGTCGTGACCGAGGCACGGTTCCAGGAGACCGTTTCTGCGCCAGGCGTGACAGGTCGGGTTTGTGGGGGGTACCAGCTCAACCCCCCACCTCCGCAGCGTTGTCCGCCGCCGTCCGGACGGCGGCAAGGGCTGTCTCACGGCCGAGGTGGCGGAGGTCCGGGCAGGTCGACGGCACCTGCATGCTGCGGCGGGGCTTCGCCTGTGACCACGACCACCGGCCGGACAACGCCGCCTCCCGCGTGTACTGGTCATTCACGGCTCTCCCTTTCTCTCTCGGGAGGTACGCCTGCAGCCCCACCCGACGCGTCTGGCACGTCGGGTGGGGCTGCGTGAGGTGTTCCTCGGCTTTTGTCGAACGGGACCGGGTTCGGAAGCCTGTCCTTCGAGGCAAGCGGTGCCGGGTCAGGGCTTGACGAGGACCTTGAGGCTCCTGCGGTGGGCCATGTCCTGGTAGCCGGCCGGGACGCCGTCGAGGTCGGTGGTGGCGTCGAAGACCTTCCCGGGTTCGATGGTGCCGTCGAGGATGGCGGGCATGAGTTCCTCGATGTAGGCGCGGACCGGCGCAGGTCCACCGGCCAGCCGGATGTTCCGGCCGAAGAGGCTGCCGAAGCCCACCGGCGCCTCGTCGTACTGGGGCACGCCGACGCGGCTGATGACGCCGCCGGGGCGTACGA
Organism: Streptomyces sp. NPDC026589; assembly: GCF_040638385.1. NCBI lineage: Bacteria > Bacillati > Actinomycetota > Actinomycetes > Kitasatosporales > Streptomycetaceae > Streptomyces > Streptomyces sp. NPDC026589. The sequence goes on along the minus strand of NZ_JBEZYG010000007.1, from coordinate 306,271 downwards.
CGCCGAGGGCCTGTTCGTAGGCCGGCATGTGACCGACGGCCTCCAGGACGACGTGGGTGCCGTGTCCGCCGGCGAGTCGGCGGACCTGCTCGATGCCTTCCTCGCCGCGGGCGGCGACGACGTCGGTGGCGCCGAAGGTGCGGCCGAGGTCGGTGCGCTCCTGGTGGCGTCCCATGAGGATGATCTGCTCGGCGCCCAGGAGCTTGGCCGAGAGCACCGCGAGCAGGCCGACCGCACCGTCGCCGATCACGGTGACGCGGGTGCGCTCGTTGACGCCGCCCATCACGGCGGCGTGGTGGCCGGTGCCGAAGACGTCGGAGAGGGTCAGCAGGGACGGGATGAGGGCCGAGTCGGCGGCGACTGGCAGCTTGGCGAGGGTTCCGTCGGCCAGCGGCACACGGATGGCTTCGGCCTGGGCGCCCTCGTCGCTCTCGCCGTCCCAGAAGTTGGCCTGCGGGTGGGAGCAGGAGGTGTGCAGGCCCTCGCGGCAGAACTCGCAGGTGTTGTCGGAGATCGCGAACGGGGCGACGACCAGGTCGCCGCGCTTGACGGTGTTTACCTCCGGGCCGGTGTCCTCGACGATGCCGATGAACTCATGCCCCATCCGGGCGGGTCCGTCTTCGGGCTTCATCGAGCCGTAGGGGTGCAGGTCGCTGCCGCACACGCAGGAGGCGGTGATGCGGACCAGGGCGTCGGTGGGGTGCTTGATGACGGGGTCGGGGACGTTCTCGACGCGGACGTCGCCGGCGCCGTACATGAGGGTCGCGCGCATGGGTGGTACTCCGTTTCCGGGTGGTGCGTGAGGGGGTATGTGGATCAGGTGCCCGTGGAGAGCACGATCTTGCCGATGGTCCGGCGGTCTTCCAGCAGGCGGTGCGCCTCTGCGGCGTCGGCCAGGGGAAGGATCTTGGAGATGCGGGGCGTAAGCCAGCCGTTCTCGATGCCCTCCATCACCGCGTGGGCGCGGTGGAGCATCTCCTGGCGGGTTTCCATGAAGTGCCACAGGTCGCCGCCGGACAGTGACAGTGAGCGTTCCATCAGCACGTTGGGTGAGATGGGTTCGGCGGGGCCGCTGGCCGCCCCGAAGATCACGATGTGTCCGCGCAGGGCGGCGGCTTTGAGGTTTCCGGCGAAGGTGGTCGCTGCGACGCCGTCGATGATCAGGTCCGCGCCATGTCCGTCGGTCAGGCGCAGGGTCTCTTCGGCGAAGTCCTGCTCGGTGTAGAGGATGACGTCGTCGGCACCTGCTTCGCGGACCGCATCCGCCTTTTCCTGGGTGGACACCGTTGCGATGACGCGGGCGCCGAGGTGGCGGGCCCACTGCACCAGGAACAGGCCCACCCCGCCTGCCGCGGCGTGGATGAGGACCACGTCGCCTGCGCACGGCTTGCGGTACTCGTGGATCAAGTAGTGGGCGGTCATCCCCTGTAAAGGGAAGGCGGCGCCCTGCTCGAAGGACACGTCGTCGGGCAGCGGGATCAGGCTGTCGGCCAGTACGACGGTGGCTTCGGCGTATGCGCCGATCTGCTGAGCGTAGGCGACGCGGTCGCCCGGTTGGACGACGCTCACGCCGGGTCCGACGGACTCCACCACGCCGGCCCCTTCCAGGCCGGGAGTGAAGGGCAGCGGCACCGGCTTCAGGCCGCGGCGCATGTAGATGTCGACGAAGTTGACGCCTGCCACGGCCAGGCGGACCAGGGCTTCGCCGTGTCCGGGAGCCTTCGGGTGGACGACCTGCGCGGTGAGGGTGTCCGGACCGCCGTAGCCGTCGACGACCATCGCGTGGATATCTGTTGTGCGGGGAGAGTCAGCCATGGCTGCTGTCCTCCTTTCGGGGTGTTCGGTGTGGGGCCACAGGGGCGGGGCCTGGGTTCCTTGTGGGTGGCTGGCCCCGTTGTTTCACCGCGGCCGTGGACCGGCGTGGGGGTGCAGAGGGTGCCTGGTCACCAGGCGGTCCATCCCGCTTCGACGGGGACGGTTGCGCCGGTCATGAAGGAGGCTTCCTTGCTGATCAGGAAGACGATGACTTCGGCGATCTCCTGCGGCTGTGCGTACCGCTTGAGCATCTGCCGTCCGGCGAGTGCGTCGATGGCTTCCTGGGGGCTGGCGAAGCTCTTCTGGTGCTCGGCTGCCATCTGGGTGTCGACCAGGCCGGGGCAGAGGATGTTCGCCCGGATGTTGTGGGGCGCGTACTCCATCGCGAGCGAGCGAGTGAGACCGAGGACGGCGGCTTTGGACGCGCAGTAGATGCCGATGTTGGGCAGCGCCGCGAGTGCGCCGATCGAGGAGACGTTGACGACGGAGCCGCCGCCGGCCTTGACCATCTCCGGGACGACGCGCTTGGCGGTGACCAGGCAGGACATGGTGTTGATGTGCATCACCTTGTCGAAGTCCTCGACGGTGTGCTCCAGCAGCGGCTTGGAGAAGACGATGCCCGCGTTGTTCACCAGCCCGTCCACCTTGCCGTAGGCGTCGAGAAGCTGGGTGGTCAGCGCGTCGATGGTCTGCTCGTCGACGATGTCGCCCGCCACGGCGATGACCTCACCGCCGGCTTCCCGTACGAGGGCCGCGGTCTCCTCCAGCGAGGTGGCGTCCAGGTCGGTCACTCCTACGCGCGACCCTTCTGCGGCCAGGCGAAGGGCGGCCTGGCGGCCCACGCCGCCGCCTGCTCCGGTGACGACCGTGACCGCGTTGTCGAGGCGTGCCATTTTCGTTCCTCATTTCCGTGTGGGGTGCGCGAAGGCTGTGACCACCACTCTCGTCGGTTTGGCTGGGTCTAGCCGTATTTGCGGTTTAAGTTCCCGGGCCCTGCGTTGCGCCGGTGTCCGCGGCTTAGGCGGTTGCTGCCGTGCGGCGGCGCTGGGTGAGAGCGATGGCGGTGGTGGGGATCAGGGTGAGTGCGGCAATGACGGTGCCGACGATGGCGGGGCCGGTGGTCCCGAGCGAGGTGGCGAGGGTGAGGCCGGCGGTCCAGGAGCCGATGGCGGTGCCGAGGTTGAACGCCGAGACGGTCAGGGCGGAGGCCAGCACGGATGCCTGCTTCGCGAAGCGGACGGCCAGGGCCATCAGCACCGGGTTGGCACCAAGACCGAAGAAGCCCAGCAGGGCGACCAGAATGATGGTGGGCACGGCGTAGCCGGCCAGCAGGGAGATCGCCAGGAGCAGGACGGTGGCTCCCGCGGCGGCAACGATGGTCACGGTGTGCGGGCGGCGGTCGCCGAGGCGGCCTCCGACCAGCGAGCCGGCCAGGGCGCCGAGACCGAAGCCGACCAGGACCAGCGGCACGATCCCCGACGCGATGCCCGTCCGGTCGGTCAGCAGCGGCGAGATGTAGGAGTACGCCGCCAGCACACCGCCGGTCGTGGTGGCGCAGGCCGCCAGCACCAGCCACACACGGCCGGAGCGCAGAGCGGTCAGCTCGGACCGCATCGACACCGCCTCCTGGCCGCCATCCTCGGGAGGGACGGTACGGGCGATCAGCAGCACGGCCGCCGCGGCGAGGGCTGCCAGGGCCCAGAACGGTCCGCGCCAGCCCATGAGCTGTCCGGCGAACGCGCCCACCGGCACGCCGACGACGTTCGCGAGCATGGCCCCGGCCCCGACAAGACCCAGAGCGCGGGAACTGGCGGCAGGGCCGGCGGCGCGTGCGGCGGCCACATTGGCCACCGCCCAGAACGCGCCGGTGGCGATCGCGGTCAGGAACCGTGCGGCCAGGACCAGGGTGAAGTTCGAGCTGAGGGCGACGATGACGTGCCCGGCTGCGAAGACTCCCAGGGCGAGCATCAGTGTCAGCCGCTTGGGCAGCCGCAGCGTGAGCATCGCCATCAGCGGAGCGCCGACGATCATCCCGATGGCGAAGACGGTGATCATCAGGCCGGTCTGGGCGACGCTGACCTGCAGGTCGCCCGCGATCTCGGGCAGCAGGCCGGCCACGACGAACTCGGTGGTGCCCATCAGGAACGTGCCCAGCGCGAGCACGTAGACGACGAGCGGCAGCCGGGCGGACGGAGGCTGGGGGGTGTCAGCCCGTACGGTCTCGGCGGGGGCGTGGAGGGTTGCTCCTCGCGTACTCATGCATCAACTCCGTGGGGGTGGTGTTCGGTGTGCTGATCCCACGAAACCGGCTTTGCCACAGGTGGGGAAGGTTGCGTTTATGGGGGGTACAAGCTCAACCTCCCTCAGAGCGTCCCGGTAGCTACCGTGGAAGGCATGGACGACCACAGTGACCACCGCGCGGAGATCCGGGACTTTCTCGCCAGCCGACGCGCCAAGATCACCCCGGAGCAGGCGGGGCTGCCCACCAGCGCCCGGCGCCGGGTCCCGGGGCTGCGACGTGAGGAAGTCGCCGTGCTCGCCGGCGTGAGCACCGAGTGGTACACCCGTCTGGAGAAGGGCCACATCAGCGGCGTGTCCGAGGACGTCCTTGCCGCGGTCGCCCAGGCCCTGCAGCTGGACGAGGACGAACGCACCTACCTCTTCGACCTGGCCCGCGCCGCCCGGCCCTCCCGCCGCACCCCTTCCCGCCGCAGGGACGTCGAGGCCCCGCCTCGCATCCACTGGCTGCTCGACTCCATCACGATGTCCGCCGCCTTCGTACGCAACGGCCGCCTGGACGTCATCGCCCACAACGCACTCGGCCGGGCCCTGCACGCTCCCATGTTCGACAGCCCCACCACCGACAAGCGCGGCCGTCCCAACTTCGCCCGCTACCACTTCCTTGATGCCGGCTCCCACGACTTCTTCGTCGACTGGGACTCCGGCGCCGCCGCCACCGTCGCGCTGCTGCGCGCCGAGGCCGGGCGTGAACCACACGACCGTGCCCTGCGCGAACTCATCGGTGAGCTGTCCACCCTCAGCGCCGACTTCCGCACCCTGTGGGCCGCGCACGACGTCCGTATCCGCCACGACGGCACCAAGCGGCTCCAGCACCCCGAAGTCGGCGAGCTGGAGCTGACCTACCAGTCCGTGGACCTGCCCGTGTCCCAGCGGGCCGTGCACGACCTGAGCCTCTACACCGCCGAACCCGGCAGCACCTCCGAAGAACGCCTCAAGCTCCTCGCCAGCCTGGCAGCCACTGCTAACCGCACCGCCAGGACCGAGACTGATCAACGGCACTGACCAGGCTCAAGCGGTCCGTAACCCGCGCCGAGCGGCGTACCTGTCCGTGCGCAGTACCGGATCAGGCACCCCGTCGGGCCGCAGTCATCCAGGGCACGGCGAGTACGACGAGGGCTGCGACTGCGGCGGCCAGGGCGAGACTGATCTGCAGGCGGTGCCCGAACTCAGCCGGTGCCGAGATCAGGGCGCCGAAGACGGCGACGGCCAGAGGACCCCTGGTGATCATTTAAGCCTGGGGCGGCCGGTCGGTGAGTTCGTCTCGGAACCGAGGTCGGATGTCAACGAGGCTGCTCGGGCCGACGGCGTTCGGGAACGAACGTATCTGATGTAGTGACGGATGCTGTCGTATGTGACCAAGTAGTCGTGGTGGTCCATGAGTTCCGTCCAGATCTGTCTTCCGTTGAGCCTTCTGCCGATCAGGCTCTCGAGCAGGTTGGCGAGTTCGCCTGTGACGGGTTCGGTCAGCGGAGCCGTCTCTGTGGTGGTCAGGCGTGGGATCTCCAGAGCGAAGCGGACGTCCCAGGTGCGGAGGTTGTGGCGCTTTGCGAGCGTGCGGATCTGTGTACCTTTAAGCGCTTCTTGGGCGATGCAGTGTGCCAGTTCCTGACGCCGGGTGAAGGGATTTTTCCTGGGGAGGCGCCGGCGTGGTCTGTTCGTGCCGCCCAGGGCGTTGGCGTCGGCGAGGGCCCGTTCGAGGGTTTCGGGCGAGTGACCTGCGGCCGTGGCGAGGTTTCCGAGGAGCGGCTTGCCGAACCACTGCGGTGGGCCGCAGAGGTAGCAGTGCAGGAAGCTGGGCTTGAGATGGTTGGCGCGAGCCAGGCGCCGGATGTAGGAGTTGGCGGACTCTCCGAGGCAGGGCCGGAGTCGGATCGGCAGGGGCGCAAACCGGGGCGGTAGCTCGCTGTTCATCGGTAGGTAGCGGTCTTTGTGGCCAGCGACGCCGTGGTGTGTGCGGTGTGGTCGAGCGGGACGGTCTGGAGGCTCTTCTTGGTGATCTTCTCGGTGCCGGTGAGGATAGCGTCGAGGGCGGCTCCGCGGATGGCATGGGAGAGGGACCCGATCATGCCGCCGGTGTGGTCGTGCAGGAAGCGATCCAGGCCAGTGAGTGTGCCAGGACGGTGGTCATGCAGCCGCAGGGTTGCCTCCATGGTGGCGACCAGGGCCTTCCATTCGCCGTTGTAGGGGAAGGGGCGGGAGGGGATCAAGGTGAAGCGGCCGGAGATCTGGGCGCCGCGTGTTCCGGAAAGCAGTCCGGATTCGGCGATGTCGATGCCGGCATAGACGAAGGTGGCGGCCAGGCGCTCGGAGAAGTACTTGAGAGTGTCGGCGACTTCGGCGCCATGGCGGCTGGTGAGTGAGATGTTGTGGAGCTCGTCGACCAGTACCAGCCCGGTGCGGGTGTCGGCGCAGACCCCGACTACGGCTTCGATGATGTCGGTGATGTTCGAGCGGGCCCGCACTGGCAGGCCCAGGAAGCGGGCGAACTCAGTCGCGATCATGCGGGCGGTCGCGGCGGGCGGGACGGTGATGTAGACAACGGGAATACGGTCGGTGATGTGTGGGTGTCGGGCGCGGTCAAGGAGTTCGTGCGAGCGTCCCAACTGGGTGATGGCGATGGTCTTGCCGGTTCCCGCAGGGCCGGAGACGATGAGCCCGCGGCGGGCGCTGATCGCGTGGCGGTTGAGCAGCACCAGCCTGCGACCACAGATCGCCGTCTGCTCGACGAACGAGGTGGCCACCGTGAGCATGCGGGCGTGATGGTCAAGGCGGCCCTCGTCGTAGGGGCCCCGCTCGGACGTAGGCATCCGCTGCCAAGCGCTGCGGGATGACAAGATCGGGGGCGCGGGTGGCCCGTCGATGAACCTCCGCCACCCGGCCAGGGTGTTCAGCTGCAGACTGGACCCGGTGTCGTCCTTCCGCAGCGCGGTGCGCCGGCTCGCCGGCGTGGGAATGGTCACGGGCGCCTCCAGGGGTCGGCCAGCGGGTCGAACAGGCCCAGCGGAATGACCTCGGCCAATGAGGTGTCCGTGCCCTCATCCATCGGTTCACTCTCGGTCGGCGGATCGAGAATCTTTCGGCCAGAGCTGGTCGCCCGGGTGCGGGCGGCGACCCGACGGTCCCGCCGAGACCGTTTGACCGGAGGGTCTTTCTCGTCCGGAGGGCCGTCGTGGGCGCGTTTGAGCAGCGCGGCGGCCGCATCCGCGACCTGAGCCTCGCTCCCATTCTTCGGGGCCTGTTGACGGGCGTGGTCCCAGGCCATTTCGCCGAACGGGACGCCGACGCGGTGCAGGTGCCGCCAGAACACGGTGATCCACCGGTCCCTCCCACTGCGGCGGTCGCGTACCCAGATCCGGGAGACGTCGTAGGGGTCGTAGTGGATCTCCCACAGGCCCTTCTTCTCCGCGACCCCGGAGTGCTGACGGCGCAGCGTGTTCAACTCGGGGCTGTCATAGGTGCGGCGGTTCATCCGGATGCCGTAGGCGTTGATTGCGTGCCACCGTTCCGGCAGTAACTCGACGTAGTCCTCACCGCTCAACGGGGCTGGAACGTATCCGCACGACTCCAGCAGCATCGCGTATTTCTCGTTCGGCGAGAAAGCTCGCTTCGGTGCGTCCGGATCTCGCAGGGCGTCGTGCGGTCGGGTCTGCCACACGGTGACGATCCACTCGTCCAGCAGATTTTGTAGTTCGGGCAGCGACCATAGTGGTCCGTTCTCCAAGTGTCGGCCGCGACGGTCCACCGAGCGGCCGGTGTAGCCCGCGACGAACTGAGCGAACAGCGTCGCCACCGAACCCAGGGTCTTCTCGATCACGCCCTTTTCGAAGGGCGACGCCTTGTGCGTTGGCTGCAGCGAGACGCCCAAGAAGCGGCAGGAGGCACGGAAGTTGTGCGAGATGAACACCATTCCGTGGTCGCAGACGATCGTCTCCGGAACGATCGCCGGCCTGGCCGCTGCGTGCTCCAGCCGCTTGTCCAGAGCCAGCAGCCGCTGGTGCGGCAGCACTGACCGGGACATCCGCAGTGCCTCTGGCCAGCCCGGTCGCATCGTCTCCGGCGTGATGCTGCGGGCCATGAGGGCGGAGGCGTCGGCCGCCTTCGTCGTTGGCCGCAGCACCGCCGCAGTGATCGACCTGGACGCGATGTCGACCAGCGCGGTCAGCTCGACCTTCTCCGCGATGCCGTCGTCCAGACGCACCAGGACGTCCAGCGGAGTGGAGTCGATCTGCATCAGCTCGCCCGGCGCAATGGCCGGGACTTCTCCGAACGGGCCGGCCGGACGTGCATGCAGCGAGCGGCGCGTGGTCGCCGCGCCGGTCGCGTGTGTGCCGGTAGCCAGCTTGTCGAAGAGCCGGTAGAGCGTCCGCTCCGTTGGCAATTCGATACCGTCGGCATCCTCTCGGGACGCCAGGATCTGCTTCGTTCGCCAAATAGTGAATCGGATTGTCCTTGAGGAGGCATCGGCCGTCTCAGCGATGGCCTGCCGCATCGCTTCGACGACTACCGGGGGGATATGGCCGAAGTCGGGCAGCTTCTTGGCCGACCGGCCGTCGGCCAGTCCGACGAGTCCGTCGCGGTGATATCGCTGGCGCCGTTGCTTGATGCCGCTGGCCGTCACCCGATGGCCCGCTGCCGTCAGCTCGGCGGCCTTGGCCCGCTCGCGTTCGGCCAGCGAATGTCGCTTCGGGTCGAACTCCGTTCGCGGCACGGCCCCTTGGGGCGCATCCGGCGGCAAGCCATGCAGCACCTCCAGGATATGGCTCTCCCACCACCGAGCCTGGTCAGCGGCCTTCTTCGGGAACTCCGCGATCCGGGCCGTCGGCGGAACCCGTCGCCCGTCCGCCGTCATCGGATGCCCCCGCCGGCCAGGCGCACGACCGTGCGCGGCCCCAGCAACTCGACCGCCATGCCGTCGGCGGACAACTCCTGCCTCCACAGCAGGTGGAACAACACGGGCAGCGTCGCCAGCCGGTCGCCAGCCACATCGGCGCTGGCCATCAGCGGCCCGGGTTGCGAGAAGAGCCGCATCAGCCGTGCAGCGAGCGGACCCTGCCTGCAGCGGGGGTGGCGGTAGCGCGACAGCCATCGCACGTTCGCCAGCAGCACGGCCTCCGGCACCCCCACCCGCTCGAAGCCCCACCCGACTTCGGCGCAGGCCCGGCGCGTCACCTCGAACGCCTCGGCATCGCGCGGCGCGATCCAGTCGTCTGCGCGGACGTCGACGACCACGGCCGAACCATCCGCACGGCGCACAAAGAAGTCCGGGGCATGCCGACGTTCTTGCGAACCGTCGTGCCAGTGCAGCCAGAAAGGCTGGGAGGCCATCCGCACCACATCGGGATCGAAGTCCATGAGTATGAGGCGGTCCCGCTCGAGCCACGACTCGAAACCGACATGCTGCCCAGTCGTCGCCGCCCAGTACCACCCCGGGAAATGGAGCCCACCCCGCGACCATCGAAATGGCCGCACCGGAACCGCGTCCTCGAACCTGGCCGTCGCGCAGTCCAGCAACGGACGCCGACGCCGGCGCCCGCGTACGCCGTCCGCACACGACAACTCGACGTACGGCACGACGCTGTCCGCCCCAGCCGCTACCGACATACGAAACCCCCGGCTTGCTCGTCCCTCACGACTAGATTCACTGTCAGGGAGTCCGAAACAGCTGGGTTCGTTGTCAAACGCCTCGTTTGGATGACAGAGGACAAGTTCTGTCCTTTGACAGCGAAGTTAGTCGTGTGCGGCCTGCTGACCTGGGTCCGACTAAATTGGTTGTCAACGAGCGGAGGTGTGCCAGGGGGCTGACATCACTTATCGCTCCGCGTCGCGGGCGTTGTGGTGGTGGCGTGTCCTGGGAGTGTGGCGTGGGCACGGGCGGTGGAGCGGTCGGCAGCGGCTTGGGCCGCCGCGTCGTGGCGGGTGGCCTGGTGGTTGGGGTCGTGGTGCGGTGCCGTCCGGTGGATGGGGCCGGTGCGCTGGGACAGAGGCAGGCCGCTGGCGCTGTTGGTGTGGGCGATGATCTCCGCGGTGATGGAGACGGCGGTTTCCTCGGGCGTGTGCGCACCGAGGTCGAGACCGATGGGCGAGTGCAGTTCGGCCAGCTGGCCTGCTGTAACCCCGGCCTCGACCAAGAGTCGCAGACGCTCGTCGTGAGTGCGGCGTGAGCCCATGGCGCCGACGTAGCCGATGGGCAGGGTGAGGGCCCGGCGCAGGAGCGGGATGTCGAACCTGAGGTCGTGGGTGAGGACGCAGATCGCCGTGCGTTCGTCCACGGTCGTGGAGTCCAGGTAGCGGTGGGGCCAGTCGACCACGACTTCGTCGGCGTGGGGAAAGCGGGCGGGGGTGGCGAAGACGGGGCGGGCGTCGCAGACGGTGACGTGGTAGCCGATGAAGCGTCCGGCCTGGCTGAGGGCGGCGGCGAAGTCGATCGCGCCGAAGATCAGCAGGCGGGGCGCGGGGGCGGCGACGTGGACCAGGACCGTCAACGGTTCGGGGCAGGTCGTGGCGGTGCCGCCGAGCGTGATGCGGTCGGTGCGGCCGGCCCGCAGCAGGGCCTGGGCCTGCGCGGCGACCATGCTGCGTACGTCTGTGTCCAGGTCGGTGCCCGAGAGGTGGCCTTCGCTGTTCAGGGCGAGGTAGCCGCCGAGGAGGTGCGCGGGGCCGTCCACGACCTGCGCAAGGGCGGTGGCCCGGCCTTTGGCCGCGTCGGTGAGGGTGGCGGCGAGGTGCGGGAAGTTGGCGGGGTCGATGCGCTGCACCAGGACGTCGAGTTCTCCACCGCAGGTCAGGCCGATGGCGAAGGCGTCCTCGTCTGAGTAGCCGAACCAGGCACGTTGCGGGGCCTGCTGGTGGTGGAGGACCTGCTGGCACAGCTCGTACACGGCACCTTCGACGCATCCGCCGGAGATGCTGCCCACGGCGGTGCCGTCTTCGTCGACCGCGAGCGAGGTACCGACGGGCAGAGGCGCGCTACCGGTGACGCCGACGATGGTGGCCAGGGCGAAGGGGCGGTGCTCGCAGCACCAGTGGCGCAGTGTGTCCGCGATGTTCAGCATGGGCTCTCTCCGCAGGTGAATCCCGGTGGCCGGACGGGTGGGTGGGCCGCCGCCGTCCAACGGGGGACGGGGCGGCGGCGGCCCGGTGGTCCGGCAGACGGTGCGTGTGACTGGCTGTCTGCCGGACGATTCGGCGTGTACCACAGGGGATGCACCGGTCAGAGGAGTGCTTCGGCGGTGATGGGAAGTTGGCGTACGCGTGTGCCGGTGGCGTTGAAGACGGCGTTGGCGATGGCGGGGGCGACGCCGACGTGGACGACTTCGCCGAGTCCCTTGACGCCGAGCGGGTCGGCTTGACGGTCCTCGCCGTCGAGGTAGATGGCCTGGATGTCGGGGACGTCGGCGTTGACGGGGACGAGGTAGTCGGCCAGGTTCGCGTTCACGATCCGGCCGTCGCGATGATCAGTGACGGTGTGCTCCAGCAGGGCGGTGCCGATGCCCGCGGTGATGCCGCCGATCGCCTGGCTCTGGGCGAGTTTGGGGCTGATGATGCGGCCGGCGTCGTACACGCCGAGCATGCGCCGTACCCGTACGAGGCCAAGGGTGGCGTCGACGGCGACCTCGGCGAAGGTGGCGTTGTAGGCGTAGAAGGAGTGCCGTTCCTTGGCCGGTGGCCCGGCGAAGGCGCCGTCGGCTTCAAGGTGGGTTCGGTTGTTGCGGGACAGCAGGCTTTTGTACGTCTCCCCTTGTGCCGGGTTGCCGTCCACGTACAGCCGCCCGCCTCGTACGACGACGTTCTCGGAGCCCACCCCGTACAGCGGTGACCGGCGGTCGTCGACGGCCATTTTGATGGCTTGTCGGCGGACTTGGTTGCAGCCGTCGAGGACGGCGGAGCCGACGCTGGCCATGGTCATGGACCCGCCGTGCGGCGGGGTCGGCGGGAACAGGGAGTCGCCGAGACGGAAGGTGACGGCGCGCATGGTCAGGCCGAGGGCGTCCGCGGCGACCTGGGTCTGGGAGGTGTAGGTGCCCGGCCCCATGTCGCTGGCGGCGGCGTCGACCACGGCGGTGCCCTCGGCGTCCAGGCGGACATGGGCCTGGGCCGGCATGCGGGCGGTGTCGTAGACCCCTGCGGCCATGCCCATGCCGATGAGCCAGTCGCCCTCGCGGCGCGAACGCGGCCTCTGCCTGCGGTGGTCCCAGCCGAACTCCCGGGCCCCGGTGGTGTAGCACTCGCTCAGGCGGCGGGTGGAGAAGGGCAGGTTCTTCGACTCGTCCTCGTTCGGTTCGTTGCGGCGGCGCAGCTCGATCGGGTCGATGCCGATCTTGTGGGCGAGTTCGTCCATGGCCGACTCGATGACGAACGAGGCGGTGGCGTAGCCGGGGCCGCGCATGTAGATGGGGGTGTTCACGTCCAGCGGCACGGTCCGGTACGTCTGGTGGACGTTCGGGGTGCTGTAGAGCATCTGTCCGGGCTGGAGCACCGCTTCGGTGAACGGCTCGTACGAGGAGGTCTCGGCGTCGATCTCGTGGGCCATGGCGGCGAGGCGGCCTTGCCGGTTGCTGCCCAGTTTCAGGCGGTAGCGGTAGGAGGGGCGGAAGCCGGTGCCGGCGTACTGCTGTTTGCGGGTCAGGACGAGTTTGACCGGGCGGCGGGCCTCGCGGGCGGCCAGGGCGGCGACGACGGTGTGGGGCCAGCAGCGCAGTCCGCTGCCGAAACCACCGCCGACGTACGGCGAGATGACCCGCACGGCGTCGGCGGGCAGTCCGAAGACGGTGGACAGTTCGGTCTGGGTGCCGACCACCCACTGGGTCTTGTCCCAGACGGTCAGCTGGTTGCCGCTCCAGCGGGCGATGGTGGCGTGCGGCTCCATGGCGTTGTGGTGGTTGCGCGCCATCTGGAAGGCCAGGTTCATCCGCACCGGCGCCTTGCGTAGAGCGTTCTCGGCGTCGCCGCGCTCGTAGGTGGTCGGCTTGCCGGCCTTCGCCTGCTCCAGCTCGGTCGAGGGCTTCTGCGCGTCGTAGCGGACCTCGACCAGACGTGCGCCGTGCTGGGCGGCCTCCAGCGTGGTGGCCACGACGACGGCGACCGGCTGTCCGTGGAAGAGGACCTTGTCGTCCTGGAAGACGCGCAGCCTGCGCCCGCCGGGCGGATTGTTCGAGGCCGGGTTCTCCTTGTAGGGGAGCTTGGGGGCGTTGCCGTGGTGGATCACCCGCAGGACACCGGCATGTGCTTCGGCCCGGCGGGTGTTGATGCCGGTGATGCGGCCGAGGCCGATCGTCGCGTCCACGACGACGGCGTGCACGACACCCTTGACATCGTGCTCGGCGGAGTAGCGGACCTGGCCGGTGACCTTGAGGCGTCCCTCCACGCGGGAGAGCGGGGCGCCGACGGCCGCCTGCGGCTGCGGGCTCATGCGTGTCCTCCAACGGTGCGGAGCTGGCGTTCGACGGTCCGCTGAAGCAGCTCGACCTTGAAGCGGTTGTGGGCGAGCGGGCGCGCCCCGCGGGTCGCCTCCTTCGCGGCGGCCTTCCACAGGGCTGCGGAGGGCCGCTCCCCGATGAGGTGGTCCTCGACCGCGGGCAGCTTCCAGGGGATGGTGCCGACTCCGCCGGCAGCGACCTTCGCCTCGCGGATCACGCCGAGCCGTACGTGCAGGGCGACGGCGGCCGAGGTGAGGGCGAACTCGTAGGACTGCCGGTCGCGGACCTTCAGATACCCGGAGGCCAGCGGACGCGGCAGCGCCGGAATCTCCACCGCGGTGATCAACTCATCACGTCGTAGAGCTTGTTCGCGACGCGGGGTATTGCCGGGTGGAAGCAGGAAGTCGGCGAAGGGCAGCTGGCGTTCGCCATCGTGTCCCAGTAGGTGGACGCTTGCTCCGAGGGCGGTGAAGGCGACGGCGGCGTCGGAGGGGTGCGTGGCGACGCATGCCGTGGAGGTGCCGAGGATCGCGTGGGTGCGGTTGTACCCGTCGCGGGCTCCGCAGCCGGATCCGGGGTCGCGTTTGTTGCAGGCGGCGGTGATGTCCCGGAAGTAGGTGCAGCGGGTGCGCTGCATGATGTTCCCGCCGATGGTGGCCATGTTCCGCAGCTGGGCCGAGGCGCTCAGTTCCAGCGCCTGGGAGATCACCGGGAACAGGGTGCTCACCTTGGGGTGGGCGGCTGCCTGGGCCATGGTGACCAGAGCACCGAGCCGCAGGCCGCCGCGCTCGGTGGCCCGGATCTCATCCAGCGGCAGGGTGCTGATGTCGACGACCGTGCCGGGGTGCTCGACGCCTTCGCGCATCAGGTCGACCAGGGTGGTGCCCCCGGCGATGTACCGGCCGCCGGTCCGTCCGGCGGCCAGGGCCTCACGGGTGCTGGCGGCGCGGGTGTAGGTGAAGGGCTGCATGGGTCCTCACTTCTTTCCGGCGGCCTGCTGGACGGCGTTCACGATCTTCGGGTAGCAGCCACAGCGACAGATGTTGCCGCTCATCCACTCGGAGATCTCCTCCCGCGAGCCGGTGTGGCCCTCCTTGATGCAGGCGACACCGGAGAGGATCTGGCCCGGTGTGCAGTAGCCGCACTGGAAAGCGTCCTGGTCGATGAACGCCTGCTGCAAGGGGTGAAGTCGGTCGCCGTCGGCCAGGCCCTCGATCGTGGTGACCTCGGCCCCTTGCGTCCGTACGGCGAGGGTGAGACAGGCGTTCCGTCGGCGTCCGTCGACCAGGACAGTGCAGGCCCCGCAGGCGCCGGCGTCGCAGCCCTTCTTCGAGCCGGTCAGCCCCAAGTGCTCACGCAGCAGGTCCAGCAGGGAGGTGCGGTTGTCGACCGTGACGGTGTGGCGGATGCCGTTGACGGTCACGGTGAGACGGCTGGACGGGGCCGCAGGGGCGGCTGCCGCTTCGGGCTGCGTCAGCAGATCGGTACCGAGGACGGTGCCGGCGACCACGGCGGTGCCGACCGCTGTGCCGGTGGCGATGAAGGTGCGCCGGGTCGGCGCGATGCGCGATTCTGGGCCGGTGATCTCGCCTGTGGCGGATTCTTGCGGGACGGGTTCGGTGGGCATGTGGAGACCTTCGCGTCGTGGACAGGGTCAACAGCACAGCGGTGGCGCCCGTGCGGGAGGGCATGGCGGGATCGCCCCCTGGCGGCCAGGGGGCTGAAACCGGATCGTGATCGGGTCGTGCGGAACCGAAGCCGGGGTCGGTGGTGCCGGGGCGGGGGCCGAGCGGCGTGGACTGTCCGGCCGGAGGTGGGTGGTTACTGGGCGGTGTAGCCGCCGTCGACGGGCAGGGCGATGCCGGTGATGTAGCTGGCGCCGTCGCTGCAGAGCCACAGGACGGCTTGGGCGATCTCGTCGGCGGTGCCGAGCCGGTCGATGGCCTGGCCGGCTTCGGCCTGGGTGCGGTCGAGTTCGCCGCCTTCGACCATGGCGTCGACCATGGGGGTGCTGATCGTGCCGGGGCACACGGCGTTGATCCGCACGCCCCGGGAGCCGTATTCGAGGGCGGCGCTCTTCGTCAGGCCGATCACGCCGTGCTTGGAGGCGTGGTAGGCGGCGCGCCCGGGGTTGCCGACGAGGCCGCCGAGTGAGGAGCAGTTCACGATCGCGCCGCTGCCCTGGGCGCGCATGTGGCGCAGTTCGTGCTTCACGCTCGCCCAGATGCCTCGGAGGTTGATGTCCTGGACGCGGTCGAACTGGTCGGCACTCTCGTCGGCGGCGTCGGTGGGCGGGGGCATGATGCCGGCGTTGTTGTAGGCCATGTCGAGCCGTCCGAAGGCTTCGACCGTGCGGTCGACGGCGGCGGCGACCTGGTCCTCGTCGGTGACGTCGCAGACGAGCGCGAGGACCTGGTGGCCCTCGTCGGCGAGCTGATTGGCGGAGGCGTTGACGGCGTCCTCGTTGATGTCGGCGAGGGCGACGGCCGCGCCTGCTTCGGCGAAGGCGCGGGCGGTGGCCAGGCCCATGCCGGAGGAGGCGCCGGTGATGAAGGCGACCTGGCCGGTGAAGTCGTAGGTGGGGTTCATGTGTGATCTCCCGTCGAAAGGTTGCGCAGGGGCAGGGCTGCGTGGCCCCGGTGTTGTCGTTCATCAGCGGTTTCGGGTGGGTGGGTGCGCGGTCCCTCGAAACCGCCGCATACCTGGTTGTGCTAGTTGGGTACGGGGGTCTATCCGACGGTCTGGCCGCCGTCGACGACCATGGCGTGGCCGGTGGTGAAGGAGGCGGCGTCCGAGCAGAGCCACAGGACGGCGGAGGCGATCTCTTCGGGCAGGCCGAGGCGTCCGATGGGCTCGTCGGCGATGAGCGCCTCACGCCCACCGGGAACGGTTTGTGCGTGCCGCTGGATCATGACGGTGTCGATGATGCCGGGGCAGATCGCGTTGATGCGGATGTTCTGGGAGGCGGTGTCGAGGGCTGCGGAGCGGGTCAGTCCGATGACGGCGTGCTTGGAGGCGGTGTAGGCGGCGGAGCCGGGGAACCCCTTGACGCCCGCACCGGAGGAGGCGTTGACGATGGCGCCTGCTCCCTGCTGGAGCATCAGCGGGATCTGGTACTTCATGCACAGAAAGGCGCCGGTGGTGTTGACGGCGAGGATGCGGTCCCAGTCGTCCTTGGCGAGGTCGGTGATGAGCTGGGTCGGCTGTTCCACGCCGGCACCGTTGAAGGCGGCGTCCAGACGCCCGAACGTCTGGATGACGGCGTCGAGGGCGGACTTCACCTCGTCCTCGTCGGTGACGTTGCAGGTGACGGACAGGGCCTGCCCACCGGCTTCGGTGATGAGCCGTTCGGTCTCCTGCAGGCCGTCGGTGGAGGTGTCGGCGAGGGCGACGCAGGCGCCTGCCTGGGCGAAGGCGAGGGCGGTGGCCCGGCCGATACCGGAGGCGGCTCCGGTCACGAAGGCCACCTTGCCGCTGAAGTCGGGGTAGATCGTGGTCACGACGGGCTCCTCATCTCGGGGGGTGGGGGTTGCGGAAGTGGTTCAGCAGGTGCCGGGGGCCAGCGACGGGTCGGCGCCTGCTTTTTCTCGGTGCGGGACCGGTCGAGGGCCGGGGCGGCGCGCTGGGCGACGATGCGGGGACGGCCGGCGGGGCTGAGGGTGGCCAGGGCGATCAGCGGCACCACGGTGAGTGCGGCGAGTACGGCTCCGACCAGGGCAGGACCGGTCAGGCCGAGAGACGAGGCCAGGGCCTGTCCGGCGATGGCCGATCCGATGGCAATGCCCGTGTTGTACGCGGAGGTGGTCAGCGCCGAGGCGAGCGTGGGTGCATCGCCCGCGAAGCGCACGACGAGGGAGGTCAGGACCGGGTTGACGGCGAATCCGGTCAGGGCCATGAGGAAAATCAGGGCAACAGCCGTGACCGGGCCGTCCGAGAGCGGGATCACCAGCAGCAGGGCGAGGGCGGCTGCGACTGCGGCGGTGATCGTCGTGGTCATGGGCCGGTGGTCGCCCAGGCGTCCGCCGATGGCGGTGCCGCCCAGAGCGCCGATGCCGAAGGCGATCAGGACCAGCGGTACGACGGCTGCCGGGATGCCCGCGCGGCCGGTCAGCAGCGGGGTGATGTAGGTGTAGACGGCCATGATGCCGCCCATGATCAGTACTGCGGCGCCCAGCGCCAGCCACAGCCGTCCCTGTCGCAGGGCCAGGACCTCGGCCCGCACCGACACCTCGGCCCGCTGTTCGGCAGGGGGGATGAACCGGCCGACAAACGCGGCGGCCAGGGCGGCGAGGACGGCCAGTGCCCAGAAGGGGCCGCGCCAGCCGGTGTAGTGGCCGACGAACGAGCCGATCGGGACGCCGACGACGTTGGCCAGGGTGAGGCCGCCCATCATCACGCCCACTGCTCGGGTGGCGCTCGCGGGCCCTGCGGCGGCGGTGGCGATCACGAAGCCGACGGCCCAGAACGCTCCGGTGGCCAGCGCGGTCACCACCCGAGCGGTCAGGACGACGGTGAAGGAGGTGCTGAGCGCGGCGACGACGTGTCCCACTGCGAAGACGGCGAGTGCGCCGATCAAGGTGTGGCGCTGGGGCAGGCGCAGGGTGGCTATGGCCATGGTGGGCCCGCCGACGATCATTCCGACGGCGAAGGCGGTGATCAGCAGGCCGGCGTGGGAGACGCTCACGTCCAGGTCGGCGGCCATTTCGGGCAGCAGTCCGGCGATGACGAACTCGGTGGTGCCCATCAGGAACGTGCCGGCGGCGAGCACCCAGACGACGAAGGGGAGCTTGCCGGGGGCGGACCCGGTGGCGGAGGGCATGTGAAAGCTTTCTCCCGTACGAGGAGGGGCGGTGGGCGGCGTGGTCAGGAAGCGGCCTCGATGCTGATCCGCTCGGCCCTCGACAGCTGGTCGGCGTCGGCGTCGATGTGGCCAAGGATCAGCAGGTCGGTGGAGGCGGAGGGGCCATCCTTGTAGAAAAAGGCGAGGTTGCCCCACGGTGCGAAGTAGGCGATGTCCCCGGTCTTCGGTGCCTGTGGTTCGGGGGCGCCTTCGGTGGTCAGCTTCCGCGGCGGGTCGGCGATCCGCTCGGTTCCGTGGAAGTCCTTCAGATCCAGAGTGAGCGGGAGGAGGGAGGCGAGGTCGCGGGCGGCGGGGCTGTCGTTCAAGGTCGCCTCGACGGGCTGGCCGTCGAGGGTGGCGCGGATGTCCATCGGAGTGCTCCTGTCTGGGCCGGACGAGCTCGCCGACCCTGGAGTCTGCGGCTGCCCGGACGCGGGGGCGGACGATGAGGTGGACGCGGTGGCCGGGGGCTGCTCGGCGGGTGAGTCGTCGGAGCAGGCGGTCGCGGCGAGCAGCAGTACGCCGGTGGTGGCGGTGGCGGTCAGGGCCCGGCGAAGGGCGGAGGTCATGGGGTGCCGTCCTGCGGGTCGGGCATGGGCTCGGAGTAGTGGCGGAACCCCTTGCGGCCGGTGTGCAGGGCGTACAGCCGCTCGGCCAGCGCCTGGGGGCTGGAGCGCTCGGAGTCGGGGCTGATCGCCCCGGGCACGATGAGCTGCGTGACGTGGATGTTCTCGTCGGCGAGCGCGGCGTGGAGCATCTGCGCGTAGGCGCTTTCGGCGGCGAACGCGATCGAGGTGCCGGCCACGTTCGGGTTGGGTCGTACGGCGCTGGAGCCGTTGACGAACAGCAGGGTGCCCCGGCCTAGCTCCCGCATGCCGGGCAGGACCGCGTTCACGCAGGTCAGCGGCCCTTTGACGGAGAAGGCCAGGGGGTCGTCCAGGTCGGCTGCGGTGGTGTCCAGGACGGGCTTCATGAAGTCGCCGCGGGGCACCGGGCTGAACTGGAGAATCTCGACGGTCCCCAGGGTCTCCGCAGCTTCTTGCAGGGCTGCGGTGAGGGAGGCGGGGTCGAGGACGTCGGCGGTGAAGCCACGTGCGTGGATGTTCTCCCTGGCCAGTTCGGCTGCCAGGTTGTCCTGGTGCTGTGCGCTGCGCGAGAGGAGAGCGACGCGGTGGCCTGCCTGGCCGAAGCGACGGGCGGCGGCCAGCCCCAGGCCGGGGCCGGCGCCGACGAGAGCGAAGGTGGTCACGGGAATGCTCCTCAAGAACGTGGGTGGTGGCGGGCCTCACCAGGCCCGGATAACGCGCGGCGTGGTTCACGGGGACGGGCCGACGGTGCACCCGTTCGTGCGCGGCCGTGCAGCCTCTTCGGCGACGTGAACCAGGGCTCGGGTTCAGCTGGTGGCCGGGGCTGCGTGGTACTCCGCGTCGGTTACGGGGGTCAGCCAGTGCACGACGTCGTGGTCGTCGTCGCCCTCGTTGATGGCGAGGTGGACCATCAGACGGTTGGGTGCGGCTCCGTGCCAGTGCTCCTCGTCGGCCTCGAACAGGACGCGGTCGCCGGGCCGGATGATCTCCACTGGTCCGCCCCGGCGCTGGCACAGGCCGACCCCTTCGGTGACGAAGACGGTCTGGCCCAGCGGGTGGCGGTGCCAGTGGGTGCGGGCGCCGGGCATGAAGTGCACCAAGTTCGCGGTGACCCGGGACGGGGTCGGGGCCGCGGCGACGGCGTCGATGTAGACGTCGCCGGTGAACCAGTCCGCCGGGCCCTTGGCGGTGTCGATCGAACTGCGTGTGATCTGCATGGTTCCTCCTCGTGTGGTCGACAGCCGGGTCAGGGGGTGAGGAGGGTTTTGATGGCGCGGCGCTCGTCCATGGCCTTGTAGCCCTCGGCGACCTGGTCGAGGGGGAGGGTGAGGTCGAAGACCTTGCCGGGGTCGATCGCGCCGGCAAGGACGCGGTCGATGAGGTCGGGGAGGTAGCGGCGTACAGGGGCGGGGCTGCCGCGCAGGCCGGCGTGGGAGAAGAACAGTTCCTGCCCGTCGATGGCGACCTCGTGCGGGACGCCGACGAAGCCGACGTTGCCACCAGGGCGGGTGGAGTGCAGGGCCTGGCTCATCGACTCGGCGGTGCCGACGCACTCCAGGACGCTGTCGGCGCCGATCCCGCCGGTCAGTTCCTTGATCCGGGCGATGCCTTCCTCGCCGCGCTCGGCGACGATGTCGGTCGCGCCGAACTCGCGGGCCAGCTTCTGCCGGGACTCGTGACGGGACATGGCGATGATCCGCTCCGCGCCCAGCTGCTTCGCGGCGATCACCGCGCACAGGCCGACCGCGCCGTCACCGACGACCACGGCGGTGGAGCCGGGCTTCACCTCGGCCGCATCAGCGGCCCACCAGCCGGTACCCATCACGTCCGAGACGGCCAGCAGACCCGGCCAGAACGTCTCGTCCGGCACACCGTCGGTGGCCACCAGGGTGCCCTGGGCGTTGGGGATGCGGACGTACTCGGCCTGGCAGGTGGACATGAACTCGCGGTTCAGGCAGCTGGACTGGAAGCCGTTGCGGCAGTTCGCGCAGGTGTTGTCCGAGGTGGCGAACGAGCCGACGACGAACTGGCCGGGCTCGACCGAGGTGACCTCGCTCCCGACCTCCTCGACGAATCCGACGTACTCGTGACCCATCGGGTGGGCCTGGTCGGTGGGCTCCGCACCGCGGTAGGGCCACAGGTCGGAGCCGCACACACAGGTCACGGCCGTGCGGATGACCGCGTCGGTGGGCTTGAGGATCTTCGCGTCGTCCACCGTCTCGAAACGGATGTCGCCGGGGGCGTGGATCACTGCTCCGCGCATGAGAGATTCCTTTGCGTTACCTGGTACAGAGTGCGAACCCTGGAACACGGGCGGTGTACCGCCCGGCCGGGTGCGGAGCCCCCGGTTCCCGACTGGCGGGCGGGAGTGGGAGCACCACCTTTTCCAGGTAACGCCTCTTCCGCGCGCGGAGCGAGTTACTGACAAGGGGTGTACTGGCAGTGCATCCCTTCGGCCGTGTGCGCGGCGTACCGTCGGAGGCATGGACAACCGTGAGGAGGTCCGCGAGTTCCTCACCTCGCGGCGCGCGAAGATCACCCCCGCCCAGGCCGGACTGCCAGGAGGCTCCCGGCGCCGGGTGCCGGGCCTGCGCCGCAGCGAGGTCGCGGCCTTGGCCGACATGAGCGTGGAGTACTACTCGAAACTGGAGCGCGGCAACATCGCCGGCGTCTCCCCGTCCGTTCTCGAAGCCCTTGCTCGCGCCTTGCGGCTCGATGATGCCGAGCGCGCTCACCTGGTGAACCTGGCCCAGGCCGCCGACGGCTCCGACGCCCTCACCCGCCCCCGCCGCCGGCGTACGAAGGAGCAGTGGAAGCCGCACCGCAGCCTGCAGTGGACCCTGGACGCGATCACTGCCGGTCCCGCGTTCGTCCGCAACGGCCGCATGGACATCCTCGCCGCGAACCCGCTCTTCCGCGCCTTCTACACCGACCTCTACGCCACCCCGGGCAACCAGCAGAACCTGGCCCGCTTCACCTTCCTGGACCCCGCTGCCCGCCGCTTCTACCCCGGCTGGGACTCCTTCGCCGACATCACCGTCGCCATCGTGCGGACCGAGGCCGGCCGCAACCCGCACGACAAGGACCTCCACGACCTGGTCGGGGAGCTGTCCACCCGCAGCGACGCATTCCGTACCCGGTGGGGCGCGCACAACGTCCGCCACCACAGCACCGGCACCAAGCACTTCCACCACACGGCTGTCGGCGACCTCTCCCTCGCCTTCGAGGGCTTGGACATGGCCGCCGCCCCCGGCCTCACCCTCACCATCTACACCGCCGAACCCGGCTCCCCCTCCGAAGAAGGACTCCGCCTCCTCGCCTCCTGGGCCGCCACCCAGGAAACCAACCCGGCCACCGAGCACACGGCCACGGGCTGACCGGCAACCTGAACGGGGGGCACCGAACCGAGCATGGTTCGGCGCCCCCGCCGTTCGTGGTCTCCCGCTCGTCGCCCGCTTCCTCGCGAACATGGGCCACCGGGCCTATCGCAGGGTGACCCCGGTGCGCCGGGCGTAGGCGTCGAGCAGGGCGTCCTGCTCGCGGGGGTCGCCCACCGAGGCGTGGACGTCGTCCTCCGGTTCACGGTGGAAGAAGAATCCGCCCGACCCTGTGCTCGCCCGGTCGGTGCCCTCGGCCAGCCAGAGCTGCGTCGCGTAGCCGGCGCGGAGGTCATCGGGGGCGTACGGGCCGTTGGCGAACCCCATCTTCGTCGGCACCCAGCCCGGGGCCACCGCATTGACCTGCAGACCGGGCCGCCGCCGGGCCACGGCCATGGCAAGGGTGAGGACCTGGAGCTTGCTGTCGTCGTAGGTGACGTCCGTGCCGCCCCCGCGCAGCTCCCCGAGCTTGAGGTCGCCGCCCAGGTGCAGGTCGGAGGTGAGGTAGAGCGACTGCCGGGGAGGAACCACCAGGCTCGTCAAGAGGTACGGGGAGAGCGAGTTGACGTTGAGGATCTCCTCGTTCGCCACGCCGTACTCCCCGGCGTTGTGGACGATGACGTCGAACGCCCCCAGCCTGTTGACCCGGGCGGCGAGCCTCCGCGTCTCGTCCAGGTTCGCCAGGTCTCCGGTGACGACGGACTCCAGGCCGGGGAGGTCACGCCGTACGTCCGCCGCACGCCGGTCGTTTCGCGCGTGGGCGACGACCCGGTGGCCGCGCGCCAGGAGACGCGCGGCGGTGAGCTGGCCCAGCCCTCCGGTCGAGCCGGTGACCAGGATTCGCTTGGTGTCCTTCTCGGCGAGCGGGCGGACGTGCTTCTGGATGTAGCGCAGCTCGTCGGCGACTTCCTGGGTGTTGTAGTCCCCGACGCCGAACCTGCCGCCGCTGCCCGACGCACGGCTGGTTCCGGTCGGCGGCCCGCCGGGTTTCTGCGCGGTGGAACAGGCGGCCAGGGTCCCCGCGCCAAGGACGGCAGCGGAGAAGAGGAGGGTACGCCGGGTCATGTCGGTCACGACGGACTGTCGCTTTCTCTTCCGGGGCGGCACGCACGCCGGGGGCGGTACGAAAACCGGTACACGACGGACCGTTCTCCCTGGCTGTCGAACGCACCGGCTGCATCACCGGCCCGTGTGCGAGGGCAGCCCAACTGGACGATGTCTCACGAGACTGCGAAGGCGGCGGCCCGCAGTGCGGTGCGCCGTTGCCACCGCCTTCGCGGCACCTGCCCATCGGCCGTCCCGGACGGATGGTCCGTCCGACACGGCCGATGGGATCAGAGGTGCTGGTCGAAGAAGCCGGTGAGCTTCCCCCACGGGATCAGGTCGACCTTGTCGTAGAGGTCGACATGCCCAGCACCGGGAACGATGTGAAGCTCCCTCGGCTGAGGGGCCAGAGCGTAGGCATCCTCGCTGTAGTACCGGGAATGCGCCCGCTCGCCCGCGATGAACAGCAGCGGACGCGGAGCGGTCAGCTCGATCTGCGCGAGGGGCATGAAGTTCGCGATCGCGCCGAGGCTGGTCAGGCTCAGCGGATGTGAGCGCGGGTGCTGGCCGCGCGGCGTCGCGTAGTACTCCGCGAACTCGTCCGCCGCGGCCTGCTGGGACGGCTTCAACGGCACCGCGCTCCCGCCGCCGTAGCGCACCTTCCCGCCCTCGAACTCCACCCAGCGTTGCTCGGCCGCCTCGGCCAAGGCCCGCTTGCGCTCCGCGACGGAGTTCTTCTCGGCCGGGACCGGGGCGTAGCCCTGGCCGTCGCGGTAGGCGCGGCCCATGTCGTACATGCTCACCGTCGCAACCGCCTTCATACGCGGATCGATCTGCGCGGCGCTGAGGGAGAACCCGCCGCTGGCGCAGACCCCGATGACACCGATCTTGTCCCGGGCCACGTACCGGCGGGTGCCGAGGTAGTCCACGGCCGCGCTGAAGTCCTCGACGAACGTCTCCGGGGAAGCGATGTTCCGCGGCTGGCCGCCGCTCTCACCGTTGTAGGAGGCATCGAACGCCAGCGTCACGAAGCCGCGCTCGGCCATGGTCTGCGCGTACAGGCCCGAGGTCTGCTCCTTCACCCCACCGAACGGGTGGCCGACGATCAGCGCCGACGCTCGGCCACGCAGCCGCTTCGGGCTGTACAGGTCGGCAACCAGCTCGATGCCGAGCCGGTTGCGGAACGACACCTTCTTGTGGTCGACCTTGCGGCTGCGGGGAAAGGTCTTGTCCCACGTCGACCCGCGCCGAGCCGTCTGCGCATGGGCAGTTGTACTGCCGGCGGCGGAGAGCGATCCGGCCGCGACAGCGGCGCCGCCCATCATCAGGATCTGACGCCGCTGCGGACCGCGCCCGCTCCCTGGTGCGGTCATGGATTCACGTGACTCGTCGGAAGTCATTCACTGGCCTTTCCGGATTTCGTGCATCTGGACGGATGAGGTGCCACTGATGCGTTCTGTCCCTGGCCAGGAAGCAACTCGGTACGACAGCAGGAGGGCTGCTGGTACCACTGGCTCAGGCGGCAGCGGCGGGATGGCTCACGAACGGACAGCTAACCGCGATCCCCAGCCGTGGGGGAGACCCTCCTGGGCGGTGTACTGCCAGGGCATCCTTCGGCAGGGACTCCCTCCCGCCCGCGGAAGGTAGTTCGCTGCATGTCGAATATCCCAAGCCGCACGGAAGGACCGACTCGGCATGCGTTCCATCACCACCGCGATACCGCCCGCCCGCAGCCGACGCACGAGGCTGGCGACGGCGTCCCTGCTCTCAGCGACGATG
Source organism: Streptomyces sp. NPDC026589 (assembly GCF_040638385.1). Lineage (NCBI taxonomy): Bacteria > Bacillati > Actinomycetota > Actinomycetes > Kitasatosporales > Streptomycetaceae > Streptomyces > Streptomyces sp. NPDC026589. Next base: position 281,112 of record NZ_JBEZYG010000007.1, on the reverse strand, counting down.
CTTCTCGCCTACTCGGCCGGTACCGCGCAGGCACATCACGGGTTCGACGACTTCGACACCGACCGCCTCTACTACATAGCGGGCACCGTCTCAGAGGTCCGCTGGGGCGAGCCGCACTCCTACTTCACCGTCACCGTCGAAGACGACCTCCCCGCCGATACGCCCGAGCACGACCTGCCGGACGGACTGCGGGACGCCGCCGACAGCGACCCCATCAACGCCGCACCGTCCTACGACGGGCCGCACGACGACCTGGCCGTCACCATCGCCCCGCCGAGCTTCACCTCGATGTGGGGCCTGGACCGCGAGCTCGACGACGGCGAGCGCATCGAAGCCGTCGGCTACATCGGCAAAAGCCACACCGACGAGTTCCGCCCCGTCGTGTTCTGGGCCGACGGGCAGCCCGTCAACCAGGTACTCAACGAAGAACTCCCCGCACAACCGCTGCCGGTCCCGTATCCCCAGGGCGACGGGCCCGCCTCCGGCACCGACCGGGACGCGCCGTCAGCCTCGGCGAACTCCGAGGGCACCTCCTCGGTGGCGGTGTGGGCAGGACTCGGCGCCGTGCTGCTCGCCACCATCACCGGTGGGGCCTTCTACCTGCGCGCCCGCTCGCGCCGGACGTGACGGAGCCCGCCATGAACGATGTCTTCTCCTGGCTGGAGAACACATGGCTCGCCGAGGCCGTCCGCAGCACGGCCTACCTGTACCCAGTGCTCGAAAGCGTCCACATCATCGGCATCGCCCTCCTCGTCGGTCCAGCTGCGGTCTTCGATCTCCGACTGCTCGGGATCGGCCGGGGGGTCTTCCGTGTGACGACCGCGGCCAACTACCTCCTGCGCCTGTCCCACATCGGCTTCGTGATCGCCGCCACCACCGGTGTGGCCATGTTCCTGCCCGGCGCGAACCTCATCGCCGACCGCGGCAGTGCTCCGTGGAAGCTCGGCCTCATCCTGATCGCCGGACTCAACATTCTGATCTTCCACCGACGCACCTACCGCGGCGTGGCCGAGTGGGACACCAACGAGCCGCCCCCCATCGCCGCCCACCTCGCCGCTGTCGTCTCCCTCACCACCTGGACGGGCGTCGCGATCGCAGGGAGACTCCTGGCCTACACCTGACCACCAACGCACAGCAGCGGCAGCCACTCAACCAGGAAACGGAGGAGTTCCGGGCCTGGATGGACCGGCTCTGGGCGGTGTAGCGGCGACGACCGGAGGTGCCACTGACAGGGGCCGGATCAAACGCCGGGTGACCGAAGGGCGTGAACCTATCGGTGATAAGCCAAGAACTGCCTCGGGCCGATGCGTTGTCCGTTAGTTCAGCGGCAGCAGCCAACTTTTGATGACGGTGTGTCGTTAACGCTCCCGGTTGTGGTCGGCACCTCGACGTACGGAGCAGCGCTCCCCCGCCTGTCGATACCGATATTCGACACCTCCAGCGCGATCACCCTTTCGACTAGATTCGCTGTCAGGAAATCCGAAACGACTGAGTTCGCTGTCAAACGCCTCGATTGAATGACAAAGGACAAGTTCGCCGGTGGCAGACAAGGAAGATCGCCCAAAGGACTGGTGGACGTTGCCACGGCATGTCAACCTAAACGACCTTCCCGGAAAACCCCAGGTCAGAGAGGTGATGCTGTGGCATTGAATGCGGCGCAACCTGGATTTGCCACGACGGTCGCGGCACTGCGGCTCCGCTCCTGGAAGCTGGGTGCCGGCCAGCCGATGGAGGTGATCGACCAGTTCTCGGACGCCGACTTCACCCACATCGTGGACGACCGGGCCGACGTGCACGTCAGCTCGCGCGACGGCCGCTTCTACCTCGGTTACTTCCCGAACGGCCGCCCCGGCGGCGCCGACGAGGACTGGGTGACGGGTGAGGGCTGGGTGATCACCGTCACCGGTACCGCGGGTGTGCTGGGGTACCGGATGGCCTTCGGTACGGACACGCCCGCGGAGATTGTCGCAGCTGTCGTGGCCCGGATCCTGGCCACCTCCCAGCCCCTGTGACCTGCAGTCCCCTTCCCTTCGTACGTGACGCGTACGCTGCCTCTGCTCTCGCGGCCCTGTCCGCCACCGCTAGGAGAATGCCTTGGACCCGCACGCGCCCGAGATGACCGTCGGTGACATCCTCGACCTGCTGTCCGCCTGCGACCGAGACACGCCTGTCCGGCTCGCCATCAACCCCTTCTTCCCCATGGCTCATCGTCTGGGCGCGGTGCACAAAGCGGTCGACGAGCGCGGCCGGCCGATGGTCTACATCGCCGAGTCCGAGGAGGCCGAGCAGTTCGGCCCCCTGCCGCCTGCTGTGGCCGTGGCTCTCACCTGGCAGGAGCCGGTGGAGGCGCCCCGACGCCGCCGACGCGGCGCGAACGGGCCGAACTCCGGCCAGTGATTCATCCCCAAACCTACGGAGGCGCCCCTGCACCCGCACCACCCCATCGAGCCCTCCCAGCCGGATTCGCCGGACCCGCTGTACTGGGTCACCCCGCGCCACCTGGCCGGCGATGACGGAGCCCTTGCCGAGCGGATCGGCGACACCCTGACCGGCCTCGGCTGGAACATGTGGCCGACCTCCCGCAACACCCTGCTCTACGTGAGCCCGGACGGACTGCGAGGCGCCGAGTGGATCCTCGCCGCCTACCCGTTCGAGCTGGGCGGCCTCCCCGTGGCCTGGCAGCTGTCGGCCCGTCCTCACGCCGCCTCGGCGCTGACCGAGTGGAACGCCTACTTCACCGCTGGCGTCCCGCACGAGGCCCTCGCCGACCTCCTGCTCGCGCTCGACGCCTGCGCCACACCCGATACCGGGTTCGAGGGTGCTGAGTCGGTGCTGACCGCGCTCGGTGCGCGGGGCTGGTGGCGTGACAGGGACCGCCCCGGCACGACCGCGACGGACCCCGGCTTCTCCGGCAGCGTCTCGCTCGAGATGCTGCCGCCGCTCATCCACGACGCCGACCCCCGGGACGACCTTCTGGGGTGGCAGGCGTGGGCGGAACCCGTGCTGGGAGCGCCGTACCTGTGGTGTGCGAGTTTCAGCGCGAGCGCACCGCACGAGCTGGTTGCCGCCTTCGCCTCCTCGCTCGCGGCACCCGGCCCGGTGCCGCGCCGGAGGCTGCCCGTAGGCGCGGAGCACCGGCTCACCGTCGTCCACCGCAGCTGACGATGATCGCGGGCGGCCGAAGAACGGGATACTTCGGGTGATACCCCCCCAGGCCCGGTGGTTCCGCTCCCTCCTCGGGAGTGACACCACCGGGCCTTCGCCGTACCCGTGTCGGGAAGGCGGCGGCGCCGTGAATCCAGGATCCGAGCTCTGAATAGGATCGCTTCCGTGGCAGTCAAACTGATAGGCAAAGGACCACTGCGCGGCTACCTCCTGGAAGAGGTGCTGGCCTGGTTGCTGCGTTCCAGCGGCTATGAAGTGCTCACGGCCAACGACGATAAGGACAAAGAGCCTTGGAAGGTCCTTAAAGAGGACAAGAATGGCTTGTTGGTCCGTGGGCGCGGGGCGTGGCACCAGGTCGACGCGCTGGGACAGTTCCGGTACGTCCCGCCGTTCTCGCTGCCTGTCCGCCTGTTTGTCGAGGCGAAGTATCTGACCTCGACGCGCGTAGGTCTGCCGACGGTGCGCAACGGGCACGGCGTGATTCACGACGTGAACGAAGGCGAGACCACGACGCTTACTGCTGCGGGTACGGGTCGGCCGAGAACGCGGTACCGCTACAACTACGCGATCTTCTCCACGTCCGGGTTCACCAAGGAAGCCCAGGATTACGCCCTGGCCCATCAGATATCCCTGATCGACCTTTCCGCTCCGGACTTCGCCGTACTGCGGAACCTTGTGCGGACCGCGTCCGACGCAATTCACGCAGCGCTCGAAGCCGCGCCCGCGGGCGAGCGGCCGACGGTGCACCAGATACGCGCGTATCTTCGCGGCCCACTGCTGGAGATGTACGTCGAGGACACGTACCTGCCCGATCAATTCCGTCGGCCCCTCGATGGACTCGCTAAGGCGCTGCGCAGCCGGTCGAAGTTGGGCCTGGTGCTGGCCTTTCCTGCAGCACCGTTCGTTCTGGGACTGGCGTCGAACGACCTCTACGGGTTCGTGAATTACGCGAGAGAGCACCCCACACACGCTGTGCGCGTGCGGCGCCTGCATCACTCGGCTTCGCATCCCGTCTGGGAACTGCGCTCGGCCGAGCACCCGCATATATACGCATTGAGGTTCAGCCTGCCGGAACGGGTGGAATCTTGGATCGTCGAACAGGACGAAGGAATGCCCTCGCGAACCCGGTATGTGAAAAGAAGCATGCTCTCGACCATGACCCTGTACTGGATGGACGGGGAGCACGCGCAGACATTTCAACTGCGCTACGAGCCCGGCGAACTGCGCCTGCAGGGCTAATCGGCTCATAAGCCGAAACCCCGGTGTCCGGGCCTGTCGAAGGGACAGGCCCGGACACCGGGGTTTCGGACGGTGGAGTGGGTCAGCGTGCGGTGCGGGCCTTGGTGAGCGCCTTGTCCAGGTGGGCTTCCACGAGGCCCGGCGAGCCAGAGACGATCACCAGGATGTTGCCGGAACGGACTGCCGTCTGCTTGACGACGCTGCGCTGCCCGCCGGCGGAGTAGGTAAGCAGCTGGCTCCACTGCTCGTCGCCGAGGTCGGGCGCGGCTGTCTTCTGCGTGCCCATGTCGATGACGGTGCTGCCCGACGCCACCTGGTAGGACGGGCAGGAGACCATCGCGTTGAAGACCTTCCCGATCCCGTTGGACAGCTTCGTCGCGCTGTCGCTGTACAGCTCCTCGCTCACCTCGGAGTTGGTACTGCCGGCGTAGGTGAAGGATGCCTTCGCCTTGCGGGTGAAGTCGAGGGTGGCCCCGGTGGACGCGTCGCTGCCGAGCTTCTCCAGCGCCGGGCAGCCGATGACGGTGACGTCGTCGTGCCGGTCAGCGGCTTGGGGCTTGCGGGTGTAGCCCTCGCCCAGGTCGCTCTCGTTCAGCAGCCGCTGGTTCAGCTTGGCCGACGAGAGCGGCGCGGACGCGGTGGCGCTGGGACCGCCCCGGTGCGCGGGTGCGGAGGATGCGGCCGAGGTGCCGGCGGGCTCGGTACTGCGGGAGCAGCCCGTCAGGGCGAGGACGGTGAGGGCGCTCAAGGCGAAGGCGGTCGTGGTGGAACGGCGCATGCGAAAACCCCTTGTGATGCGAGATGGGCGGTCTGACCAGGTCGGCCCTCCGGGTGCCGACGAACGCAGGGGCGGGGGAAGGGGTTTCGCGTCGTCAGTGGCCGAGGTGGCGCAGACCCTCGTCGAGGGTGGGGTGGAAGTGGTCGACCGGGCCGGAATTGCGGTTGTACCAGGCGGTGTCCAGGCGGGACTCCTTGGCCTCGTGGCCGGCCTCGCAGCGCAGCCACACCGAGTCGTCCCGCATATTGAAGACGATCCAGTTCCGGTACGCGCCGCAGTGGCACTGGTGGACGTCGCCGTCGATGACGAGCGGGAGATCCCAGCGCATCATGAACCCCGAGACGTCCTGGCGGGACGGCGCCCGGAAGTCCGCCGGCAGGAAATCGGGCACCACCGCGGACTCCGGCGCGGCATGGGCCGGCGCTGCGTGGGTGCCGGGGGCGTCCGGCAGCGGCAGTTCGGTGTGCATCGCCAGCACCGCCTGGCCGGCCCGCTGGGCTTCACGAAATTCTCGGTCCCCACGGTTGCGTCGGAACATGCCGTCTCCATCTCTCTCGTCTCGCCTGCACGAGCAGAGTGCCGTAATCCCCTGACCTGCTGCAACTCTAGAAATGTTGAACGCGGACGACTTGCCGGTGGACTTCGCCTCGGCACCTCCGTGCCGGGGCGTGGGTCGCTGTTTTCATTCCAGATCGGTTGCGGCACGTGCCGTTTGGGGCGGACGGGCGTTGCCCCGAGCATGCGAAGCACAGGTCCTTCAACGCTCCCGACGTAGCTGAGCGGCGCGTACTGGCTGGAGTCGCCGGTCATGGAGCACGCGACCGGCTGCCGGTGCCCCAGCACCCACGAGCCGCAGCCTGAACTGCGAAGCCCGCGGGCGCCGGAGGCGCGCACCATCATGCTGTGTATCGCAGGCGCCACCGTGATCATCACGGTGTGCGCCTCGGTGCTGTAAGCGCGGCGCTCAGCGCCGAGGTTCTCTCGTGCCAGTCCGCGTGGCCGAGGCATTCTGAGACGGCGGCGTCGCCTTCTTCCGTGTCTGCCCTTTCGATACGCCCTTCGTCGTGCTGCTCTCCGGCCCGGTCGAGGCGTCCGCGGGCAGATCAGCCAGCCGTCGCAGCCGCCATACCATCACGTTGCTGATCGATTCTGCGGTGTCCAGCTCGCGTCGCTCGGCGGCTTCCGCGAGGAGCGCGGCGGGGTCGTGGCCGGCGTTCTCGACGTCGGCGAGGGTGGCGGCCAGGGCGTGCCACCCGGGCTCGGCGAGGATCTGCTCGGCCAGCTCTGGAACCGCCCGCCGGAGATGGGCGGCCTGCTTGCGCTGGAGGGGGTGGGACAGGCGGCGACCGCGCTGGTGCATCACGCCGAGGTAGGGGGGCGCGGCGGCTTGGTAGGCGGCACGCAGGTGGTCGGCGGCCTGGCGGGCAGCAGCGGCCTGCTGGGCGTGCTCCTTCTTCACGTGCCAGTGGGCGGCGGCGCTGACCAGGAAGAACGCCATGTCGATGAGCATGGCGGTGGTGGCACCGTCCTCCCCGCGGCCGAGGGCTGGACCGCTGTAGACGAGATCTCGGGCAGCCTGACGCAGGGCACGGTCGTGGCCTCGCTCGGCCTGGATGTGGGAGCGAGTCGCCCGCTCGAACGCCCAGGCGGCATCTCTCAGTTCACGGCGGGTGTGCGCGGCTGAGGTCTTGGCGAGCGCGTCGAGGACCTCGCCGGCTGCGGCGAGGTGCGCGGCGATCTGCCCGTCGTCGCCCTGGTCGAGGATCAGCACGGCCTGCCAGACCGCTGTCGTCGCCTGCCGCCGAGCGGCCGACGGGCTGATACGGGGCGAGCTGGAGGAGCGGTCCGTGGCGGCGTCGCTGTGGTGACCGGTGAGGTCGTCAGCCCACCGTTTGCGGATGCGGGGCAGGGAGAGGTCGGGCGCGAGGGTGGAGCCGGAAAAGTAGATCGGCTCCTGGTCCTCGTTGCGGTCGTCCGGCAACGCGACCTTGTAGCCGAGCAGATCACCAGAGGGTGCGGTGCGCTGGCGGATCAGGAGGCCGGCGGCGGCCAGGCGGTCGAAGAACTCCTCCTCGCTGGCGACTCCGGCTGCGGCGCGGCGCACGGTCTCGCGCAGCTCCTCGCGTGGGGTGCGTTCCTTACCCTGGCGGTCGGCCTTGTGGCGTTCGGCGCTGGTGGGGCGTTTCGCGGCGGTTCCGTCGCCGACGTTCAACCGGCGTAGCCCGTAGTCGATTTCGACCTTTCGGGCTTCGGCCTGGGAGCGGGCGCCGTCCTGGCGGATGCGGGCCTGGCGGCCGTCCTCACGTACGACGGTGGCGACGATGTGGATGTGATCGTCGGCGTGCCGGACGGCCGCCCAGCGGCAGGCGGCGTCGTCGCCTTCGGGGGCGATGCCGGTGGCGGCGACCATGCGGCGGGCGATGTCGGCCCACTGCTCGTCGGTGAGGATCGGATCCTCCGGCGCGGCGCGTACGGACAGGTGCCATACGTACTCGTCGGGCCTGGCGCTCTCGGGCAGAGCCATGACGGGCTGGTCGAGCAGGCGCTGCAGGTCACCGTACGTGGACTCCGAATCGGGGACAGGGTCGGGGGCCTGGCTGTCCCACGCGGCGACCAGGTGCGGATTGACGTGCTCCTCGGCCTTGCCGGGACCGTACAGGTAGGCCACCAGTCCGCGGGTGTCATGGCCCATGTCGTGGACTCTGGGGATCACGTGGCCGGGCGCTCGCTGTCCAGGTAGTGCTGGGTGAAGGTGTCCACGCGCCTGGCGGCACGGTGCACGGCAGAGAGGACCGCTTCGGCGTGCGGGGCATCGCCGCCTGAATTGAGCGTCTTGGCAACCTGGTTGACGTTGTTGCCGACCTGTCCGAGGTGGCGCCGGAGGCTGAACAGCTCGGCGAGCATTTCGCGTTCGCCGGCGATCTCGGATGCCGTGCGCGTCAGGTCGCGCGCGGCGCTAAGGGCTGCGTGGGCGAGGAAGCCGGACGGCGTCATGGCGCACGCGGCTGCGGCGTCGAGGACGGACTGCTTCTCGTTGTCGCTGAAGCGGCTGGCGATCAGGTGCTTGCGCTTGCTCGACTTGGTCTTCGGCGCGCGGTTGCGCGCGGGCGGCTGGCTCGACGGCGCGCTCGCGTGGTACGTGCAGTGCGGGTTGTGGCACGGGTGGGCGGCTGTCTGTTCCTCCTGGGGATGCCGGCCGCCCTCGGTCGCATCCCCTCGGTCCGGCGCCCCCCGGCGCGGGACCGCCTCCGCCACCCCCGGGGCGGAGGACGCGAGAGTATTACTCCCAACGGGAGTAGTACTCTCGCACCAACTTGCTCGCGGTGAGGTCGAGTTGGTCGCGGGCTCACCGTGCGCATGAGCGGGGGGTGTCGTCGGGTTCGTCATCGGGTGCGGTTCCTCGTGGTGCGGATGCGGTGCTGGATGTCGGCGGCGAGTTCGACCATGGCGGCCGGACCGTTAAGCACGCGGACTGGGGACTCGGGGCGGTCCTGGGTGAGCCACTGGCCGTTGGGGGCCAGTACGGCTGCGTGCAGGAGCTGGTGCCGTACGAGCACTTCCGCCCAGGCGCCGGCCTCGGTGGTCGACGGGGTGCGCGTACGTGGATTGCGGGCAGGAATGGCGACCCCTCCATCACATGGGACGGGTCGCCCGACCAAGGCCGGGCCACCCGACGGAATACAGAGGGCAGGCACGTGACCTGCCCCTTTGCAGGTGTCAGCCGCACTCGGGACAGCGGTCGAGGTGCCGATTCAAGGCCCGCGCCATGTTCCGCTTCACGGAGAAGGCGTTCTTCGCGCTCGTCTTCGCCGATGTCGATCCCTGGTGACGCTCGCAGTGAGCGCGCAGGAACCGGATGTCCTGCTCAAAGCCGGACTTGATGGTGGCGAACCGATGGCAGTTCTTCATCGGGCCGTGCTCCTTGTCGTGGTGGTGGCCGCCTCGTCCCGCAGTCGCTGCAGGACAGGGGTCAGGCGCTCGTTGCGTCCGCCCGGCAGGTTCAGGGCGCGGAGGATCTCCCGGAGCTGGGTGCGGGTGACCGACTCGTTGCCGTCCCGTTCCAGCAGCTCGGGCACATGCGGACGAACCCGCTCGACCGTCTGCTCGACAGTCAGCCGGGGACCGTTCCGCCGACGCTTGTCCTTCCCGGCTTGCGGACGGTTTCGCGCGCCCTTCTGCGGCGGCTTGCGATGCAGGGGGACGGTGTGGGGACGGTCCCCGTCGGGCTCGGTCCCCGCATCGGTGTCGGGGTGTTCCCGGTCCCCGTTGCCGTTGGGGACGGTGTGGGGACGGTCCCCGTCGGGCTCGGTCCCCGCATCGGCGTCGGGGTGTTCCCGGTCCCCGTTGCCGTTGGGGACGGTGTGGGGACG